>JAFZML010000039.1 GCA_017553255.1 Bacteroidales bacterium
TAACCGCCGTGAAGGCCGATTACACGGTAACCGTTTGACAGGAAAGTCTTTGCAACAGACATTACGACGGTGTTCATTCCCGGAGCCGGGCCGCCGCCACAAAGGATGATGATTGAATCTTTCATATGTGCAATTTATGTTTTGATAAATAGTTTCTTTAAATCATACAAAGATAGTAAGAATTAACGTGATTTGAAATATACGTAATACCGCTTTTTTTTGCTAACTTTGTACGATTATGGACTATAGTGAGGCAAAACATAGGATAGAAGAGCTCAAGGCCGTTCTCCGTGAGAACAGCCGGAAGTACTATGTGGAGAACGCCCCCACCATGAGCGACTATGAATATGACTCGCTCATGCATGAACTGGAAGCCCTTGAGGCTCAGTTCCCTGAGCTTGCTACGGAAGACTCCCCCGCCCGCCGCGTGGGATCAGACCTTGAGTCCGGTTTCCGGAAATATCCCCACAAATATCCCATGCTCTCACTGGGCAACACATACTCCATTGATGAAGTTGAAGAGTTTGCCGAAAGAGTCACAAAATCCCTTGACAGGCCGTTTACATACAGCGTAGAGCTGAAATATGACGGCACCGCAATCTGCCTCACATACCGTAACGGCATCCTCTTCCGCGCCCTTACGCGCGGAGACGGCGTTAAGGGAGACGACGTAACCGCCAACGCCCGCCGCATAGCCAACATCCCCCATGCCCTGAAGGGCACCGGCTGGCCGGAGGAATTTGAGATAAGGGGTGAAATCCTTATGCCGTATGAGTCCTTCGACAGGCTCAATCATGAGCGTGAACTTGCGGAAGAACCCCTCTTTGCAAACCCCAGGAACGCCGCCAGCGGCTCCCTCAAGCTTCAGAATCCTGAAGAAGTGGGCCGGCGCGGCCTTTTCTGTGTCCTCTACCACATCCCCGTGGGTCAGGTAGACTTCCCTACTCATGACGCCGCCCTTAATGCTGCGGCAGGCTGGGGCCTCCCCGTAGGAGACAAACGCCTGGTTTGCAGCAGCATAGAGGAAATAGAGGCTTTTATCGGCAAATGGGATACGGAAAGAAAAACCCTCCCTTATGCCACAGACGGCATTGTGATCAAGGTTAATGAGCTGGATTATCAGGCCGAATTAGGGTATACCGCCAAGAGCCCCCGCTGGGCCGTGGCGTATAAGTATAAGGCAGAGCAAGCCTGCACGCCGGTCCTTTCCATAGACTATCAGGTGGGCCGCACCGGTGCTGTAACGCCCGTAGCCAACCTGGAACCCGTTTTCCTTTCCGGAACCATGGTAAAGCGCGCCACCCTTGTGAATGAGGACCAGATGCGCGCCCTGGACCTCCATGAAGGAGACTGGGTATACGTTGAAAAGGGAGGAGAAATAATCCCCAAGATAACCGGAGTGGAGGAATCAAAGCGTGAGATGGGGGCAAAGGTCCCCGTGTTCCCCACCCTGTGCCCGGACTGCGGTACTCCCCTTGTGAGGGTTGAAGGAGAGGCAAAGTGGTTCTGCCCCAACCGCAAGGGCTGCCCTACCCAGATCAAGGGCCGCCTGGAGCACTTTGTCACCCGCAAGGCAATGAATATCCTTTGCGGAGAAGCCACCATAGAGCAGCTGTATTCCCTTGGCCTTGCCAAAGTCCCCTCAGACCTTTACAGGCTTCGTGAGATGGACCTTGTGAGGCTTGAGGGCTGGAAGGAAAAATCCGCCTCAAGGTTTGTCTCTTCCGTCAAGGATTCCCTGGCTGTGCCCTTTGAGAGGGTTCTCTTTGCCATTGGAATACGCTTTGTTGGGGAAACCACCGCAAGGGACATAGCCCGCCACTTTGGCAGCATGGACGCCGTTATGGCCGCCTCCCGTGAAGAGCTTCTGGAAGTCCCTGAGGTTGGAGATGTTATTGCCGATAGCATTATTGCCTTTTTTGAAGATCCGGACAATATCCTGGAAATCAACTCTTTGAAAGAGGCCGGTCTGAAGATGAGCGCTCAGGTAAAAGAGGCCAGCTCCAATGCCCTTGAAGGCAAAACCATAGTGATAAGCGGCACCTTCTCCATCTCCCGTGATGAGATGAAGGCCCTCATAGAGGCCAACGGCGGCAAAAACGGCTCATCCGTGAGTTCCAAAACCACCTACCTCCTTGCCGGAGAAAAGCCCGGCCCGGAAAAAGTGAAAAAGGCACAGGATCTTGGTGTGGAAATCATTGATGAGGGCGCGTTTATGGCGATGTTACCGGAGGGGGTAGTGTCTCCGGAATCCGTGGCCACCCTCGGCCGCGTAAGAGGGAGGGGCCCACAGCAGGCGCAAAGCGCCGGCGCATGGGAGGGGTCGCGAAGCGACGATTCAGGAGATACTACCCCCTCCGGAAGCGTTCAGGGAAATTTGTTTGAACCTACACTATTTTAGTCATGTTTAAGAAGCTTCTGCATAAAATCAAAGTGCTTATCCGGTGGATATCCATCTGGGTATACCGGATTACGCGGTTTCTGACGCATGACATATTCTTCCTGAAGGAAGAGGACTTTTCACGGTGGAAAGGGCGTCTGGTGAAGGATACAAAGGTGGTGATAGTGATGCTAAATACATTCAGCGCCCAAAAGATCAGTTATCAGGTGACTGCCCTTGCATACCGCAGCATGATGAGCGTGGTGCCGGCAATAGCTATTGCCTTCTACCTCACTTCCGGCGTGGGCCTCAAGGACACTTTCAGGGATATCCTGGTGAACAATCTGGGAGACAGCCCCATTACACAGGTGCTTATGAACGCCGCCGACAATATTGTGGACGTGGCCCAGAGCGGCCTATTCGGCTTTATCTCAATGGCGTCCTTCCTGTGGATAGTCCTGTCCCTGATGATAACGGTTAGGCGTGTTTTCAACAACGTCTGGAAGGTGGAGAGGGAGCGGAATTTCATGAAGATGATAGGAGTCATAATCGGCATAACCATAATGGCTCCCTTTGTGGTGATTATCTTCTTCTCCGGTTCAGTGGTTTATTCCCATATTCTGGACCTGCTGTTCCCCAGCACGCTGTTCATCTATTCCACAATCAAGAGTTTCATGTCATGGCTGCTCTTCGCAGCTGCAAGCATACTTATCCTCACGGCAATGTACAAGTTCATTCCCGGAACCAAAGTCAGGTTCAGATACGCCATCAAGGCGGCCATTATCTCCGGCCTGGTGTTCACGGGAGTCCAGTACCTGTACCTGGAAACCCAGATGATGGTGGCCAAGGTAAGCGCCGTTTACGGCGTCCTGGCGGCCCTGCCCCTGTTTATGGTTTGGCTTAACCTGGGATGGACCATCATCCTTTACGGCGCGGAGCTTTCCTTTGCTTTCCAGAACGTAGACCGAAGGGGTATTACCACAGAGCAGCTTGACGTGATGTATGCCCAGGCCGTCCGTGAAAGGAAGGAAAGGCATCAAAAAGGATTAGAACTATGAGCTTTTCAGAGTTTACACAGAAAGATTTCGACTGGATCAGGCGTGACTACGAAGTCCTGAGGGAATCGGCCGAAAAACGGTGTGCCAACGCAGAAGAACTGGCGGTGGTGGAGAAGGCATTCGAATTTGCCAACAACGCCCACAAGAACGTCCGCAGGCGCAGCGGAGAGCCATATATGCTCCATCCCATCGCTGTAGCTCAGATAGTTGTGGACAATATCGGCCTTGGGTACAAGTCAATATCGGCCGCCCTGCTCCATGATGTTGTGGAAGACACGGACTATACCGTAGAGGACATAAGGGCGGAATTCGGGGACAAGATTGCAACCCTTGTAGACGGCCTTACAAAAATCAAGAATGTCCTTGACACGGAGCAGAAAACCCACGGCACGGACATTTCCCAGCAAAGCCTCCAGGCCGAAAACTTCAAGAGGATACTCCTCACAATGAACGATGACGTGAGGGTGGTTCTCATCAAACTGGCAGACCGCCTTCACAACTGCCGAACCATAGAGCACATGCCGGAGCACAAGAGGGATAAGATTCTCTCTGAGACCATGTTCATCTTCATTCCCCTGGCCCACAGGCTGGGCCTATACGGAATCAAGAGCGAACTTGAGAATATCTGGCTGCGCTACAAGGAACCGGATTCCTATGAGGAAATAAAGGAGCGTATTGACAGGAAAGTTGAGGAGAAAGGCGGAGAGATGGATGAATTTGTGGCTCCCATTGAGAAGGCCCTCTCAGACGCCGGCTTCAAGTTCACCATCAAAAAGCGCATCAAAACGCCGTATTCCGTATGGCGCAAGATGGAAGAGAAGCAGATTCCCTTTGAAGAGGTTTATGACCTTTACGCCATCAGGATAATCTTTGAGCCTACGGAGAATTCCAAGGAAACGGAACGTGACCAGTGCTATCACATTTTCTCCACAATCACAGGTATTTACCGTTATATGCCGGAAAGGCTCCGTGACTGGGTGAGGCACCCCAAGAGCAACGGCTACGAGGCCCTACACTGTACCCTCCTTAGCAACAACGGCGTATGGGTGGAGGTCCAGATCCGCACCCGCAGGATGGACGACATAGCGGAAAAGGGTATCGCTGCCCACTGGATGTACAAGAAAAACGGCTTTGTGGGAGAAGGAGACAATGAGATGGACCTCTGGCTCACCCGCATCAAGGAGATCCTTGTGAACCCGGATGTCAACGCCCTGGAGCTTCTGGACATTATCCACAATGACCTTACATCGGCCGAGATATACGTGTTCACGCCCCGCGGTGAGCAGCGCACCATCCAGAAGGGCGCAACGGTGCTTGACTTTGCGTATCTGATTCATACAGAGATTGGTAACAAGGCCATAGCCGCCAAGGTGAACCAGAAGCTTGTGAGCCTGAACCACGTTATCAAGACCGGAGACAAGATTGAGATCATTACCGCCGAGGACGCGAGGCCCCAGGCCGAATGGCTCCAGTTCCTTGTAACGCACCGCGCCCGCACCCTTGTCCAGGATTATTTCAAAACCCAGAGGCGCCAGGTCCTGGATTCAGGCCGAAGCATCCTGGAGGACCGCGTCCAGCAGCTTGGCTATACCCTTGACGAGACCACCCTCCAGCGAATAGAGGCTGCGTACCGCTCGGAATCAAGGGATGATCTTTTCTATAATATCGGCCTTGGAAACCAGACACTTGAAAACCTTGAAGAGATACTCAAGAAGGCTTCCGGCAACAGGATTTCCTGGATAAGAAGGGTCCTGCACCTTGAAGACAAACCTGGTGAAGAAAAGGCCGAAACCTTTATCATTGGAGCGTCGGATCAGGATGCATCCCGCTTCTCCATCGCAACTTGCTGCAACCCCATCCCCGGAGACCCTGTGATTGGCTTCAAGGCCCCGGATGGCCTTGTCACCGTGCACAAGAAGAGCTGCCGCGTGGCGGAGCGCATAGCTGCATCCCATGGAGACTGGGTGGTTGTTCCAAAGTGGCTTGACCAGGCCGAGGACCACTCCTTCCTTGTTAGGATTTCCCTGAGGGGAATAGACCGTATGGGCCTCCTCAATGAGATTTCCCGTTACGTTTCCCTGGTGATGGGCGTGAATATGAGAAAGCTGTCCCTGCAGGCCGAAGGCGGCATCTTTGACGGTTTCATAGACCTTTACGTGCCCACCAAGGAAACCCTTGAGGAGATGATGAAGAACCTCCAGGCCATTGATGGCATAGAAAATGTGACCAGGACGGAAATATGAATCTGAGAAAATTCATACCGCTTATACCCGTGGCCTTCATCCTTGGGAGCCTTATGTTCCCGTGGGGCTGCGCAAACACCACTACACCGCCTTCAGGCGGGGACAAGGACACAATTCCCCCGGAGATGACCAAGATCTCTCCCCTGCCCGGAACGGTTAATGTGAATCCCCACAAAACCAAGATAACCTTCACGTTCAATGAGTATGTGAAGATTAAGGATGCCAACGGAATATTCCTGTCTCCCCCCCTTGAGAAAAAGCCCAAGGCCGAAATAAGGGGCAAATCCGTGGTGGTAAGCTTTGAGAGTGACCTTGACACCAATACCACGTATACCCTGGACCTTACGGGCGCCATTGCCGACAACAACGAGGGTAATATGTTCCCGGGCTTCACCCTGGTGTTCTCTACCGGTTCCAAGATAGATTCCATGTGCCTCACGGGTCTTGTGCAGGATTTCCAGACTCTCAAGCCCCTCAAGGCCACAACGGTTATGCTGTATAAGGACCATTCGGATTCGGCAGTATTCCTGAGGCGTCCATACGCCGCCGCCAAAACCGACGACTGGGGCTTTTTCAGTATCCGCAATATTCAGGATACCGTGTACAGGGTGTATGCCGTAAAGGATGAGAACAACAACAATATGTATGACCCTGAGTCGGAGCGGATAGCCTTCCTGGATTCCCTGTTCAGGCCGTCTACAATATACAACGACTCCATCTATGAGCTCAAGAAGTTCGATATGAAAGATACGGCCCTGTGCCTTGCCAGAAAGACGGACTTCGAGCTCAATATGTTCCGCGAAAAGCCTTCCAAGCAGCTGATTGTAAAGAAGGAAAGGGTGGGTGTACGTACTGCATACCTTACGTTCATGGCGCCGGATGCCGTTATCCACGACATGAGGATAAAGGGCCTTCCGCGTGAGAAACTCATCTCCCAGTTCAATCCCCAGAAAGACTCCCTGGAACTTTGGGTGAATGACCAGAGGAAAATGCCTGACACCCTCCAACTTGTGATAAAGTATGACAAGACGGACACCACCGGCACTCTTGTACCCACGGAAGAGACCGTAAGACTGGCCCTTGACAAGAAAGTGAGGGCGGAGCTGATGAAAAAGGCAAATGATATCCGCAGCCGTAAGCACGAGGATACCATAGCCGTAATGAAAACTACGGCCGATGCCACTACGGCGGAGCAGTACGGTTACCAGATAGAGTTCCAGTATCCGCTCATTGAAGAGGCCTGGGATTCCCTTACCCTGAGAAGCGTGAACCCGCGACAGCAGGAGGCCCGGATGGATTATATCCTGGAGAAGGATTCCACCAACCTCCGTAAGTTCAGTATCAAGCCCACGACGCCTTTCCAGCAGGGTTTTGACTACTTCCTTAAAATCCCATACCGGAAGTTCAGGGATATTAACGGCTACTACAATGACAGTACGGAACTTAAGGTCACTCTTCCCAAGGACGACAAACTGAGCAGCATTTCCCTTGAGCTTTCAGGTGTCCATAACAAGTACATAGTGGACCTCTTGAATGAGAAGCGCGACAAGGTAATCCGCAGTTTCATAGTGGAGAGTGACGGTCCCCTTCTTTTCCCCTACCTCAAGGCGGGAAAATACTGCATAAGAATAACTGAAGACGTCAACCGCAACAATATTGTAGATACAGGTAATCTTCTGGAGCACCGCCAGCCTGAGAAAGTGAGGTTCTTCAAGGTGGAGGACCAGTTCCTGATCCAGGTACTGGAACGCAGTGAAATGGTTTGGACCCTTGACATTGAGGAGATGTTCAGATGACGGGTAAAAAACTCATACTCATAGGCTTGCTGCTTCTTGCAGGCCTTTCTTCCAGGGCTCAGACAGACTTGGAGGCAGAGTTTTTCTCCCTGCCGGACAATATTTCCGGTGAGTACCTTGACAGCGTAACCGTCCAGAAGATGTCTCCTAACAACTACTGGGCTGCCGGCGTATTTGGAGGCGTCACCCTGAATTACGGAATGTTCAACCCTACCAGGTACACCCGATGGATGGCGCAGTACCCTGCGTACGGTTTCTCCATAATCCGCCACTATACCATGTTCAACATGTTCCCCAACATGGGACTGGAGTTTGGCGCCCAGATGGGCCATGAGGGTTATGAGTTCAAGGTGAACAAGGAAACCGGCGTTCGTACCAATGTAGAGCCGGGTTCTGGCGCATACAAGGTATATATGAAGGTGCCGGAGGTGTTTTTCCTCACTCATTTTCACGGAGATCTGACGGATCATTTCAAGCTTATGTTTAAGATAGGTGTCTATGGCGGATACCGTCTGGATATCAAACGTGACATTGATGAGAGGTACGCTGCGTATGAGTATTATACGTCCACACAGTACAAGTTCATGGATTATGACAGGAGGGCCTCGTTCGGAGTACGTGGCGGCGCAGGTTTCGGCCTCATGTTCGACCCAATTGAGATTCACGTGATGGTCCAGGGCAAGTGGGGATGGAATTCCTTCTGGAATCCGGATTATACCAATAAGTTCTATTACAGGTTTGGCTATCCGCTTGATGCCGGCCTTACCATAGGCGTCTATTATCAGCTTACTCCAAGGTTCGGCCATACGGGCTCTGAACTCCGGAAGCTGGCAAAGAAGATTGTTCAGGAAGAAAACAAGGCAAGAAATGCTCAATACTAAGACTGTTCGCGTTGGCTCCAACGTGCTTATAGGCAGCGGCCACCCTATTGTGGTCCAGACAATGTGCAACACGCATACCTCCGATGTTGATGCCACTGTTGCTCAGTGCCGCCGTCTTGCGGCCGCGGGCTCCCAGCTTATCCGTATCACCGTCCCTTCAATGAAGGATGTCCCCTGCCTTGAAGAAATAAGCCACAGGCTGCGTTCAGAGGGCATTGACACTCCCCTTGTGGCCGATATCCACTTCTCTCCGGAAATAGCAATGGCGGTTGTTCCAATAGTGGAAAAGATACGGATCAACCCCGGCAACTTCCATCCGGACCACCAGAAGGCGCGGGAACTGTTCCGGAAGTTCATTGAAAAGTGCAAGGAGTATGACAGGGCCATCAGGATAGGCCTTAATCACGGCTCCCTTGGGAAGTACATAATAGACAAGTACGGGAATACCCCGGAAGCCATGGCACTGGCGGCCTTTGAATGGGTTCAGATGTGCCGTGAGGCTTCTTTCCATAATGTGGTGGTATCCCTGAAGGCTTCCAATACCGTGGTCATGGTGGAGGCGTACCGCCGCCTTGCCGCCATGATGCAGGAATCCGGCGTGGTGTACCCCCTTCACGTTGGCGTAACGGAGGCCGGCAACGGAGACAGCGGCCGTATCAAATCCTGCGTCGCAATTTCTACCCTCCTCTCAGAGGGTATCGGCAACACCATACGCGTTTCCCTTACTGAGGACCCTGCCAATGAAATTCCCGTGGCAAGGTATTTGGCCGATAGATATTCTGATTTGGGATCCTCTCACCCCTTCGGGGTTCGGGATGACAATGTCATACCGAGCGAAGCGAGTGTATCTCAGATGGATGAAAGGATGACGTACATATTGAAGGCGGCGTGCGACTGGGGTGCTCCCCTTCTCAACCATGAGATTGACGACATCCCCATTGAGGACGAATACCTTAAGGATGAGATTTTACAGGCCTGCAGACGGCGTTTCTACAAGCCGGAGTACATAGCATGCCCCGGCTGCGGAAGAACGCTCTATGACCTTGAAAACACCTTTAACAGGGTAAAGGAGCGTACGTCCCACTTCAAGAACATTGTTATTGCAGTGATGGGCTGTATTGTGAACGGCCCCGGAGAGATGGCCGATGCAGATTACGGCTATGTTGGAGAAGGATTCGGCAAGGTAACCCTGTACAGAAAAAAAGACCCCGTCCTGAGGCATATCCCTGAGGACGAGGCTGTTGATAAGCTCGTTGAGCTTATCAGCAGCGATAGTGTTTCACGACTGGGGGACTAATCCCCCAGACCCCCTGTGTCGCTACGCTCCGAAAGCTTGTCGGGAAGCACGGCTAGGACGCTTTCTACGGCGCGGACTTTATCTCCAACCTTAACTTTTATTTCGGCTTCAAGAGGGACAAAGAGGTCTATCCTGGAACCGAATTTTATTACGCCGCACTGGTCTCCACGGTACTCTACCTTTCCGGGCTCCGAGTAACACACAATCCTGCGGGCGAAGGTGCCGGCAATCTGCTTGAAGAAAATCTCTCCGTAGCTGTTCTTGAGGCAGGAAGAAGAATGCTCATTGAGCTCTGAAGCCTTTTCATGGAAGGCAAGTATGTATTTGCCGGGATGGTACTTGTAGTATGTTACGGTGCCTGTTATGGGCCAGAAGTTGCAGTGGACGTCGAAGAAATCCATGTATACTGATATCTGGATGCATTCCTTTTTAAGGTATTCCTTCTCATACACCTTTTCCACAATGACCACCTTGCCGTCTGCGACGGAAGTTACCAGGCGGTCATTTTCCGTGAATGGGGCTATGCGGTTGGGTACCCTGAAGAACCAGGTGATGAACACCATGAACACCACCATTATGGCGCACAGCGGAATGCTTATCCAGATAATGGGGATAAAACGGGCCGCCAGGAATATCAGAACTGCACAGATACACCAGGACGTAAGTATTGTGCCGTAAGAATCTTCGTCAATTTTAATCCACTTCATTTTTTATCCAAAATTAGATTCTTCACTTCGTTCAGAATGACAGTCTTTTGTCATTCTGAGGCAGGTTCACCTGCCGAAGAATCTATATTATACTAAATTAAAGCATAGCAAGTAAATATAACCTGCGGGAATGGCAAACAGGGCGCTGTCAAAACGGTCCATGAGGCCGCCGTGACCGGGGATAATGTCTCCGGAATCCTTAACGCCTGCCGCACGCTTCCAAAGAGACTCAAATAGGTCTCCGGCTACTCCTGCAACGCTCATTATGGCTGCTACTATAAGGCAATGCCACATAGGGAAAGTGAACAGCCCTGTCCAGTAAAGGATAGCGCCTGCAAGGACGGACGTGAGAAGGCCGCCGATGAAGCCCGCCCAAGATTTCTTGGGAGAAATGGAAAGACAAAGCTTTGCAGGCCATATTTTCTGGCCCAGAAGCATCCCAAAGCAGTATGCGCCGGTATCTGAGGCCCAGATGATGACAAAGAACGCCACCATGAGAAGCCCGCTGTAAGTGCCGTTATTGTACACCACGGCATTTGAGAGCGCCAGGGGAAGACCTATATAGAGGAGACCTGCATACA
>JAFZML010000040.1 GCA_017553255.1 Bacteroidales bacterium
CTCTTTCCGGCTGGTCTTCAAGGCCCGCGATGGCGCCCTGCCACGCGCAGTGGTCATAGTTATCCTCAACAATCTCAAGCCCCCACTTACGGGCATAGCGTATGCACTCGTTCAGGCGGTGGTCATACTCCTCCTGCGGAACAATATTGTAATTGGAGTAGAAGACAACCGGCCTGTGACCGTGCTCCACCAGCCACTCCACAATGGCTCCGGAGCAGGGCGCGCAGCATGCGTGCAGGAGAATCTTCCGTGCGCCGCCAGGGACTTCTATGGTTGTCTTCGTTTTCACAATGCAAAAAACGTTATTCCACCCCCCTATGTTTCTCCCCCTGTGGTGGAACTTAAGTTGTTGATACTGTGTTATTTACAGAATCTTCTGGTAGAAAAAGTTCTACCAGAAGATTCTATAATGCGCTGATACTGAGGCGCTTAGGCTCCACCAATAGGGGAGAACCTTAGGTGGCAGCAAAAAAAGGTCTAGAAGGAAAGGCCGATACCAAGCTTGATCTGGGAACGGGAAGCTTTCTCGTCGTTAGCCTTGGAGAAGTTCATGAGGCTGTGGTCATAACCAATGATAACCTGGAACTGACCGGCCTGGATACCCGCGCCGCCGCCAAGATAGATATTGAAGGGATTGCGATAACCGCCATCCTTGACGTCTGTAACTTTTCCGTCAGGACCTGTTACTTTTCCGCTGAAATAGTCCAGGGTGTATTTTCCGGTTGTGCCGCCAACAATACCGGCAAAACCAGCGCTACCCTGATATGAAGCCTTGCTGCTCACTGCAATCTGGAACACGGGACCTGCATAAAGGAAGATATTGAAATCACGGCCAACCTCAAATACATAGTTCACATTGACGGGCACATTGACTGCAAACTCCCTGTACTGCAATTTTTCATTTGTGGTGAGACCCCATTGGGCCGATTCATTGGTCCTGTTGGCAAAAAGAGCCGTCATATAGAGACCAGGGGCAACACCCAGACCGGCAACTACGGGAAGATTGTACTGACCGCCAATATAAAGACCGTTAAAATTAGATTTGTCAGGGTCTCCGTTGGTGTAAGTTGTGGTCTCAGTTGAATTGAGCCAGCCGGCTCCTACTGAAAGCTGTGCAAAAACATTGGTCCCGGACAGCATGAGGGCTGCGCCAAGAACAACTGCAAAAATCTTTTTCATTGTTTAGTAATATTGGTTAAAAATTATATCCAAGTCCAATGCGGAGAAGACCGCGGGTAATCTTTGAGTCAGGATCCGTGCTAAGGTTGAGAAGGCCGAAGTCATAGCCTACATTAATATGGACAAGCTCCGATATTTCAAATCCCACACCAAGGCCAAGAAACAGGTTGATGCGATTACGGGGCGGAATAGGAGCACCGGGATTGTTAACGGAAGTTTTGATTTCCTGATAGAGATTGTAGATGTTTGTAGGATTGCTGTCTCCGTCTATGGTGCGGTTATAGATACCAAACTGGAAGGTGGGGCCTGCCCATGCCTCAAGCTTGAAATCCGGAGTAATCTCAAAAAGGTACTGCACATGAAGGGGAACATTCAGCGCAACCTCAGTGGTTTTTGCATCATCAATTGCATCCGGGATGCCGGCTTCCTTTCCAAAGAGGAAAGAGAAGTTTGCTCCAGGAGCCAGGCTCAGGCCTTCCGTAATGCCGTCAAGGCCGATACGGTATTTAGCACCGGCATAGAAACCGTCCAGGAGGTTTTGCCCAGTCTGGGGATTCTGCGTATTGACGTTTTTTGTAATATCTTCAGTTGCGTGAAGATAACCGCCGTTGAAGATAAGTTGGGCGTTTGCCTGAATTCCTATCAGGAGCGCTGCTGCGATAACAATAAGCTTTTTCATCTCTTTCAGTTTAATCATGCAAAGATACGCATTTTATTTTAACGTTATCCCGGTGTTATGCATTATGAAGGAGTAGATATCGGCCTGTTCCTCCAGGACCTTGGCAAGGGGTTTGCCGCCGCCGTGACCCGCCTTGGAGTCTATACGGATGAGCTGGGGCTTGTCTCCGGCGTTGCACTCCTGCAGGGTTGCCGCAAACTTGAAGGAATGGGCGGGAACCACGCGGTCATCGTGGTCTGCCGTAGTTACCAGCGTTGCGGGATATGCCGTGCCGGGCTTCAGGTTATGGAGCGGGGAATAACCCAGCAGATAGCGGAACATTTCCTCAGAGTCTTCTGATGTGCCATAATCCGGGGCC
>JAFZML010000041.1 GCA_017553255.1 Bacteroidales bacterium
CGCCAAGGAAGTACATGTACTGCTCGTCGTATTCCTCAAACACAACGCTCCCGAATTCCTCGTCTTCCATACGGCGGATATCGTCGATTATGGGATTGAGGCCGAATTCCTCACTCCCTGCGTGGATGTACGCCCCGCCGCCGGCCGCAGCCACTTTTCGGAGGGTTTCCTCGTCCAGCTTTGTGACCACAATGTTGCCGTCACGGTCCTTCATGAGGCCATCCGGCGTTGGAATGGGCTGGCCCTGGGCCGATCCCACGCCAATGGTGTAAACCTTGATTCCAAGCTCTGCGGCTTCCTTTGCGGCGGCCACGGGATCATCCTCGTGGTTTTCACCGTCCGATATCACCACAATCACGCGGCTTTTCTCGCTTTGGGCGCTGAAGCTCTTGATACACAGGCGTATGGCGTCTCCGATTGCCGTTCCCTGCACGGGAATGGACTCCGTGTTGATGCTGGAGAGGAACATCTTGGCGCTTATGTAGTCCGTTGTGACGGGAAGCTGCACAAAGGACGTTCCGGCAAAGATTACAAGGCCTATGCGGTCCTGCTGGAGCTTTTCCGTAAGGCGGGCTATTGAAAGTTTGGCCCTGTCCAGCCTGTTGGGGGAGTAATCCTGCGCCAGCATGGAGTTGGATACGTCCAGAGCCACCAGGATTTCAGCGCCGCGGGTTTTTCTTTCGGCCAGCCTGGCACCGGTCTGTGGCCTTGCAAGGCCGATGATAAGGAACGCCAGTCCAAGGCAAAAAAATGAGATCCTTACCCAGTCCTTTGCGCGGGAGGCGCTGGGCATAAGCTCCCTCACAAGGGCTTCATCCCCAAGTGCTTTCACCCTTCGGCCCCTCAGATACCTGAAAATCCCGTATCCCACGAGGATTAGCGGGACAAGCAGCAGAAGGTACAGATACTTATATTCGGCAAACATCAACATTACGGCAGCCTCCTTAAAAGTGCGGCAATGAGCAGGCCTGCCAGAAGACATACAAGTGCGGCAAGCGCATAGCCGTGATATAAATCCTTGTAAACGGGGAATGAATCCACCGTGGTCCTTGTTTTCTCCATCTGGCCGATTTCCGCGTAAATCTCCGCCAGCTTGGTGTTGTCCGTGGCGCGGAAATACTTGCCTCCGGTGCCGTTAGCGATGTCCTGGAGCAGGGGCTCGTCAATCTCTACCGGGATGTTACGGAGCTCCACGCCCCAGGGTGTCTGGACGGGATATGGGGCCGTTCCGTTGGCCCCGACGCCAATGGTGTAAACCCTTATGCCGTAGGTCTTTGCAATTTCTGTGGCCATTGAAGGGTCTATCTCTCCCATATTGTTCACGCCGTCCGTGAGCAGGATGATTACCCGGCTCTTTGCGTCTGAATCCTTCATGCGGGCCACGGCGGTTGCAAGGCCGTTGCCTATTGCCGTACCGTCCTCTATGAGGTCTGTCTGGACCTCCTTCATAAGGTTTATGAGGGTGGCCCTGTCTGTGGTAAGAGGGCACTGGGTATAGCTTTCTCCGGCAAAAACCACAATTCCCATACGGTCACTGGGCCTCTGGGCTATGAACTCTATGGCAATGTCCTTTGCGGCGCTGAGGCGGTCTGGGGTAAAGTCACGGGCCAGCATGGACGTGGAGACGTCCATGGCAAACACAATGTCAATGCCCTCGGTGTCCACTTTCTCCACCTGAGTGGAAGAGCGCGGACGCGCAATAGCAATTATGATAAGCACCAGGGCGGCTTCCTGAAGGATAAAGGGGATATGCCTTATCCACTCAAGGACGCTCCTTCCTCCGGAAGTCCACTGGTCCAGGCTGGATACCCTCACGTGGGGATCCCTGTCCCTGAGCTCTACCCACAGATAGCGCCCCAGCAAAAGCACCGGGATGGCCAGAAGCCATAATAGGTATGGATACTCAAAAAACATTATTCTTTTACAATCTTGTCATCCCGAACCCCGCAGGGGTGAGAGGATCCCAAATCAGGAGATACACTCGCTTCGCTCGGTATGACAGTGGAATCATCACCGGCAATCTCCTGTTGGTAAGTTTCAGTAACAAACCTCACCGCAAGAGGCAGCACGGAGGCGTTTTCATCGTCCGTTGCCGTAAACTTTGCAAACTTCACAAAATCTGAGCGCTCAAACAGGGTCTTGAGCTCCAGGTACAGCTCCTTGGAGAGGTCTGTTTTCTTAAGGTCCTCAAAAATCTCTGCGGTGGTGGATTCCATGGCATCCACTCCATAGCGTGCGGCCATATATTCCCTTAAGGTATCCGTTACTCCGGAATAGAAAGCCTTCTGGTGCTCCGGTTTCCAGAACTTGTTGGAGCGGAAGGCGTCCAGTTTGCGGAGCGCCCTGATGTGAGGAGGCTCCGCTTTAAGGGCTTCGGCTTCACGGCGCTTTCTGTCTGTGCCGAAATACCAGCCCAGAAGTCCGGCAATTATGAGCAGAGTAAGCCAGATGCCGGCGGCCCAGGGGAAAACCTCCTGAAATGTGTAGGGGAACTTTGCCTGTGGCTTTATGTCATTGGGCTGGAAAGTTTCCATGTCTACCGGCAACTCCTTTATCTCTACGGGGTCTGCGGCCTTGAATACAAGGGTATCGGCATCAAGGAGAACCGGAATGTCTGGGAGCTCCACGGTGCCGCCCATGAAAGCGGCCAGGGTGAGATATGCCCTTATGTCATATCTGGCAGGGATTTCCTTCCTCTTGGAAACCTTTGTGGAGTCCAGCTGCCAGCCTTTTACAATCACAAGGGGGGATTCTCCCTCACCCTCCATCTTGAATTCCGGGAGCGCCAGGGGAGTGCCTTCGGCCACATTTTCCAGCACAACGCCGTAGCGGAGGTGGTCTGCAATGAGGATGGAATCCCTCTTCTGGACCTGCTCCAGGAAGGTGTTGCCTGCATTCTGCACAAGGACTGACAATATTAAAAACAGCAGTTTCATTTTCCTTGGAAGAGTGAAATAAGTCCTTTCACAAAGTCCTGGTCTGTGCCGATATCCACATGCCCGACCTTGTATCGGAGGAAGAGTTTGTCGGCCCCCATGGTGGCGGTACTGAACCACTTGGAATAAGCCTCACGCGTGGCCCTGGAGCCGGTGTTGATCCAGCGGGAAGCGCCGGATTCGGCGTCTTTGGCGTGCACAAGGCCAACGTTTGGAAGGGTTTTTTCCCTGGGATCAGTCACCCTTATCACTGAGATGTCGTGGCGGTTAACGGCCACCTTCAGGGCGTCCTCATAACGGGGCTCCCCGCCGGTGGTCACGTCCAGCATATCGCTCAGGATGAAAGCCGTGCATTTTTTCTTGATGGCGCCGGTGAGGTAACGCAGGGCTTCCCCAATGTCCGTTCCGTTATGCTGCGGTTCATATTCCAGGATTTCACGGATTATCCTTAGGAAGTGCGTGCGGCCCTTTGCCGGGGGAATGAACTTCTCCACGCGGTCACTGAACAGGATGCAGCCCACCTTATCATTGTTGAGGATGGCGCTGAAGGCAAGTGTAGCGGCAATTTCCGCAATCTGCTCACGCTTGGTTTTTACAGCTGTGCCGAAGAGCCCGCTGCGGGACACGTCCACCATAAGTACCACGGTGAGTTCGCGCTCCTCCTCAAACACTTTCACGTGAGGAGAGTTCATACGCGCCGTCACGTTCCAGTCCATTGAGCGGACATCGTCTCCGTACGTGTACTCCCTCACCTCAGAGAATGCCATTCCGCGCCCCTTGAAGGCCGAATGGTACTCTCCGGCAAAGATCTGGTGGCTCAGCGCCTTTGTCCGGATCTCTATCTTACGTACTTTCTTTATGAGTTCCTCTGGTGTCATTAAGGAACAATTACGGCGTTAATTACCTTTTCAATTATCTGCTCCGGAGTGACATTTTCGGCCTCGGCCTCATAGGTAAGGCCAATGCGGTGTCTCAGGACTTCCGGGCACACGGCGCGGACATCTTCCGGAATAACGTAGCCGCGGCGCTTGATGAAGGCGTAGGCCTTGGCGGCTGCGGCAAGGGAGATGCTTGCACGGGGAGATGCACCGTAGGAGATAAGGCCCTCAAGGTCCTTGAGACCGTATGCGCCGGGAGTACGGGTGGCGTACACAATGTCCACAATGTAGCGCTCAATCTTTTCATCCATATAGACGTCACGCACAACTCCACGGGCGCGGATAATGTCTTCCGGCTTTACCACGGGATTTGCCTTGGGGAATTCTCCGGTGTTGTTCATACGGATAATGAGGCGCTCCTCTTCCTTGGCGGGATAGGACACAACCACCTTCAGCATGAAACGGTCCACCTGAGCTTCCGGAAGGGGATAAGTGCCTTCCTGCTCAATGGGGTTCTGGGTTGCCATCACAAGGAAAGGCTCCGGCAGTTTGAACGTTTGTTCACCAATTGTTACCTGGTGCTCCTGCATGGCTTCCAGAAGGGCGCTTTGGACCTTTGCCGGGGAACGGTTTATTTCATCGGCTAGCACGAAATTGGCGAACACGGGGCCCTTGTGCACCTCAAAGCTCTCATTTTTCTGGGAGTAGATGAGGGTGCCGATTACGTCTGCGGGCAGGAGGTCAGGGGTGAACTGGATGCGGTTGAACTTGGCGTCTACGGCCTGGGACAAAGTGTTTATTGCAAGGGTTTTTGCAAGGCCCGGAACGCCTTCCAGGAGGATGTGGCCGCCGCTCAGGAGACCAATGAGGAGGTTCTCCACAAGATGTTTCTGGCCCACAATCACTTTTCCCATCTCAAGAGTGAGCATATCTACAAACTCGCTCTCTTTTTGAATGCGCTCGTTTAGTTCTCTAATGTTTACGCTTTCCATATATTTTGTTACATTTGCATATGCGTTATTCAATCTGTATCTCTTATAACGGGGCGGAATTCTGCGGGTGGCAAATCCAGCCATCGGCCCCGTCTGTGCAGGCGGCCCTGGAGCAGGCCCTTTCCAGGCTTCTTGGTGGCCCAGTTGCCGTTACCGGCGCCGGCCGCACTGATACCGCCGTCAATGCCGTTAACTACGTTGCGCACTTTGACTGGGGCGGTTCCCTGCCATTTGAGACAGCAGATTTTATCTACAAATTAAATGCCATTCTGCCCCGTTCAGTAGTGGTTCATGAGGTACTTCCCGTGGCCGATGATTTCCACGCCCGCTTCAGCGCCCGCCGCCGTGAATATACCTACTTCATTCACAGGCAGAAAGACCCTTTCGTGGCCCCCTGGAGCTGGCAGTGCGGTTATCCTGAACTGGACTTTGACGCCATGAACGCCGCATGTCAGTACCTTCTTGGCACCCATGACTTTTCCTGCTTTGAAAAAACCGGCACAGACAACAAAACTTCCATCTGCACCGTCTTCGACGCCTTCTGGAAACCTTACACCCCGTCTCATATCCAAGTTATGGGTTCAGAGGCAGGGACACTGTCCCAAACCCCTGGCCACCCTCGGCCGGGTAAGAGGGAGGGGCCCAAAGCAGTGCTCGAAGAGCACGCGCATGGGAGGGGTCGCGAAGCGACGGTTGGGGACAGTGTTCCTGCCTCTGAACCCTCTTATTGGTATTTCCGCATTGCGGCAGACCGCTTTCTCCGGAACATGGTCCGTGCAACGGTAGGGTCACTGATAGAAGTGGGACGGGGAAAACATCGGCCGGAATGGATAGCGGAACTCATAGAGAGCGGCACACGCGGTGATGCCGGAGAGTCCGTCCCCGGCAACGCGCTTTTCCTTAATAAGGTCCAATACTGATTTACCAGATGGGGCTTGAGGAGGCTTCCGCAGGATCCTGGAACTCGGCCGGGACGTTGGCGTAGAAGTCAAAGCCTGAACGCTGCTCCATGGCGTCTATGGTGGTGATGCCCTGGGAATAGCTCATGCCGGAATGGGGCTCGTTGGTGAAGATGTAGGCACAGCCTTTGGCCGATGTCATCTCACCGGAAGCATTGAAACTGCACTTCATCAGGCACTTGTAGAAATGGCTGGGGAGAGGAACACCTTCAAGGGTTTCCCCGTCCTCATAGAGTAGGCCCACAACCACATACAGGGTGTCTCTGCCGGATGGGGCGTTTGAAACCACGGCATTCTCCAGGCTGTTCCATACTCCGTCATTGAAGGAGTTCTGGTACTGGAGGGCCTGATTGGTGTAGTAGAAGGTCTGGCTGTTAGCCTCCGTACTTGCCTGACGGTAGTTGGATGCCACCTGGTGGCCCCGGCTGAAACCGCTGCTTGAGAAGCAGCTCTGCCAGCCGGAGGGGATTCCGGGATCAGGATTCCAGGAGCCGTATCGACCCACTTTGTTGTCGGTATACACGTCTCGGTGCATCACAAAGGCGTTCCAAAGGGATGCCTTCTTGTTTTTGTCCACAAGGGCAGTCCAGTTGCGGATAACCTTTCCGCCGTCCTTGTATGTGTGCGAAACCACCATACGGTCACTGTCAGTGGTAAGGTAATTATACCATTTGGAGGATCCTACCCTTTCCGTTCCGCTGTCACTGGCGGCATTGGGATTAAGGAGGCTTATTTCCGGCATCTCATAACAGCCAAGATACTGTGGTTTACCATCTGGCTCCGGTCCCGGAGGCGTGGGAGGAATATCTCCGCCGCCGTCAAGTGTGGTAAATGAGCTCACGGTGCCCTCTATATCAATGAAAGATTCGCTTGAGGGGTCCCAGACTGTGACGAAGGCCTTGAAATAGTATGTTGTCCCGGGCTCAAGGCCGGTGAGCGTGGCTTCAAAATCGGCGGCCTTAGCAGTGTTGGTATCAAGACTTATCTGGCCGGTCATGGAATTCTCCGAGGTCCCCCAGAAGAAACCGTGGTCACGGAGTTCCGTGGTAACGTGCTCGTAACTACCGGACAGAAGGGCCGATGTGGTGGATATATCGGTAGCATTCCAGGTTATTACGTCAACCTCCGGAGTGTCATCGGGTTTGTCGTCCGGAGTATCGTCAGGCTTGTCGTCGGGTTTATCGTCTGGTTTCTCCTCCGGGGTCTCCTCTTTCTGCTGCTCCTCTTGCTGCTGAGGCTGCTGCGCCGGGCTGCATGAAGAGAAGGAAATGGCCATGAGGGCCATGAGCAAGTACTTGAATTTCATTTGCTAGTAACGGTTAAGCGGCCGGCCGGCGGTCATCATATTCACCTTGCGGCGGACCTCGTCAAGGACCATCTTGTGGGCAATGCGCTCTGCGGTTTGCTGCTCAGTGGGCTCCTTGGCGGTTATGGCGTCAAAGTGTTTGGAGGCACTTTCAAGGACGGTGTCAATGAGGTCCACTATGGTTTTCATGTCCTTTTCTTCAAAGCCCCTTGAAGTGATGGCGGGTGTTCCAACCCTGAGGCCGGAAGTTGCAAAGGCGCTGCGGGAGTCGAAGGGCACCATATTCTTGTTC
>JAFZML010000042.1 GCA_017553255.1 Bacteroidales bacterium
TATTGGTTAATTATTTGGTTTTGATAAAACGTACGGACAAAGCGCCAAGCACCAGGAATACACCTGCGGTGAGGAGCATGGCGGGCTGTGAACCAACCAGGGAAATAACTGCGCCGCCGGTTGCAGCCGCCACAATCTGGGGCAGGCAGATGGTGCAGTTGAAAAGACCCAGGTAGCTTCCCATATAAGGGCTTCCCTCCAAGGCGTTTGTGAGGAGGGTGAAGGGCAGCGCAAGCATTGCAGCCCATGCAAAGCCAATGAGGAAGTAGCTTAGGAACAGGACGTACTGGTTATGTACAAAGAAAACGGATGCAAAGCCTATTGCACCGATGAGGAGGCTCACCACATAGGAAAGCTTGATGCTCTTGAAGCGGGGCAGGACTGCGGCCCAAACAAGGGAACCCACGGCCTGGACGGCAAACACTACGCCAACCCAGTTACCGGCGGCCTGGAAGCCTTCCGTTGCGGCGGCACCGGAGGATGTCATGTCCACGCCCCAGCAGTTTGCGGCAATTGCACCGTTGGAATAAGTCCACATATAGAGGAAGGCGCTCCAGCTGAAGAACTGGACAAGACCAACAGTCCAGAAGGTTTTGGGCGCCTTTACAAGAAGCTTCAGGAGGCCTTCAGAGGGGGCTTCGGCCTTTTTTTCAAGGTCTATTCCGTGGAATTCCGCGTACTCCTTGGGAGGCATTTCCTTAACGCGTGCGAAGGTGTAGACCACGCAGAGGATAAGGATGGCAGCTCCTACATAGAAGCTCCATACCACTGACGGAGGGATTACGCCTTCAGGGGCGGTGTTTGCAAGGCCGATCCATGTAAAGAAGATGGGGAAAAGGTATCCAACCAGGGAACCGGCGTTGCAAAGGAAGCTCTGGATGGAGTATGCCTGGGTTTTCTGCTTCTCATTTACCATATCTCCCACCATCATCTTGAAGGGCTGCATGGCCATGTTGATGGAGGTGTCAAGGAAAATGAGGGAGAACAGGCCGAACCACATGGCCATGTTGAGACCCAGGAACAGGCGGGCTGCAAAGTTGAAGGAACCGGCGTTGGGCAGGAGCAGCATAACTGCCACTGCTATGAGGGCACCCACAATAAGGTAAGGTTTGCGGCGGCCCAGACGGTTCCAGGTGCGGTCACTGTATTTTCCCACAAGGGGCTGGACTATCATTCCCATGAGAGGGGGAAGGATCCAGAAGAAACTTAACTGATGAGGATCTGCGCCAAGAGTGGCGAAGATACGGCTGATGTTTGCGCTCTGGAGAGCGTATGCAATCTGAACGCCGAAAAAGCCGAAGCTTAAATCCACCAGCTGGCGGAACGTCAAATCACGTTTTGAAGACATAATGTTATTAGTTTTAGCCTTGTTTGGCATTTACAAATGTAGCATTTATAATTTATTATAAACCCTTAGCGCTCACGCTCCTTCCCCGAATGGATATTATTTTGCGACGAACGGATTTTTTCACTATCTTCGCAGTATGAACAAGGTGTCCACTTCCTGGGTAATTCACGGTTTTGCAGTGCTCCACGCTGTGGCCACCATCTGTTGTACGCTGCTGGGTTTGAGGGACAGCCTCATCCTCACTCTCCTTACCATGGCCATGACCATGGTAATCTGTTTCAAGGAGAATCTTACCGTTGAAATCACCATCTCCTCAATAGTCCTGGTGAACATCCTCGGCTTCATTCTTGGAAACCTGGGCGCGCTGTTTGTCTTTGACCAGCTCCCGCCCGTGTGGCAGCACTCCCTCTCCACAGCAATCGTGACGGAGCTCCTTGGATGGGGCCTCTTCGGCTTTGCGAACCTCTTCCCCAAGGAAGGATCGGCCGCCTATGAAAGGGCCCAGTCCTGGAAAAAGCATAAGATTTTGCTAATCAGCGCATTGGCTGTAATTTTTGCCATACGCTACCTTCTGGCCGATACTTATACCGGCAACATTTTCAAGGACTCCACGGTTGTGAGCGTCCTCATTGTGGTAACGGTGATTGCGTTTACATATATGGTCACCGTGGCAATCAGGATGCAGCGTGAGGCCACCAGCCAGAGAACCCGCCGTCATCAGGCGGAGTTCCGCTACATGACCCTGAAGCACCAGGTAAACCCTCACTTCCTCTTCAACAGCCTCAA
>JAFZML010000043.1 GCA_017553255.1 Bacteroidales bacterium
AGACAACACCAACAATGGCGACACCACTCCCTCAGGGGAGCAGACGCCTCAGGTGGATCTCACTGCACTTAACGCCCTCATCGCCGAGTGCGAAACCCTTGTGAACGGTGCCACTACGGATTCCTTCCCCCAGAAGGCCATCGACGACTTCAAGCAGGTGATTTCCACCGTGAAGCAGGCCAGCGCAGTTGCCACAAACCAGACCGCCGTTGACAATCTCCTTGCACAGCTCACCACCGCCAAGCAGGCATTCCTTGACGCTGAACTGGGCGCTATCCCTTCCACTGCCCTTGCATGGGCCCTTGACTTTGAAGAGGGTTCCGGTACCAGCCTCACCACCAAGGGTCAGAACAACTGGGTAGCCACCCTGGAGGCCGGCGCAAGCGGTGTTCCCACATTCGTGGAAGGTCACAGTAAAGCCAGCAAGGGTATGCAGTTCGGTGACGGCGCTCACCTCAAGATTGCAAGCCCCGTGGCATCTGTACTTGAGAATCCCACCTTCTCCATTGCCGTTTGGGTAAATACTCCCATCAACGAGAACAACTACATTGTTTCCTGGAACAAGTGGGAAACCTGGAAATTCCAGACTCAGAGCACCAACAAGGCCTTCCTAACCGTACGTGTGCAGGGTAACCCTGATCCCGTGTATCTTGAGCAGGACGGCAACACCGAAATCCCTGAGAACGAGTGGCACCACATTGTTGTCACAATGGATCTCACCAAGGGCGTAGAGGTGTTCTATATGGACGGCGAACTGACCTACGAGTGGAACAAGGACAACTATGCCAAGTTTACCGGCAATCAGACTATGACCCCGGCTCCCGCCGACACTCCTCTCCTGATTGGCCTGCAGGATCTGGATTGCGTATTCGCAGAGAGCAAGTCCTTCTTCCAGGGTAAGATGGACAACCTGAAGTTCTACACCATCGCTCTGGATGCCGGCCAGGTTGCAAAACTCTTTGCCGACGAGAACAAGTAGCCACTCATCCCTTTAAGCCGGCGGCGGCTGATCCTGCCGCCGGTTTCCAATTAAACCGTACCCGCTTATGAAGAATATGCTGTTTAGCCTTTTGCTCATTGCCGCCATCATGGGCTGTTCCTGCACCCAGACTCCAAAGGCGGAAGAGGAAGAGCCCGCCGAGAACCAGAATCAGGAGCCTCAGGATGACATGGACCCTGCCATAATAGGCATTCCAACCATTCAGGTACCTATCCAGCGCGTGGACATCATGCCCAATATGCCTCAGCCATACAAGATGCTTGACTGGCGCCAGAAGGCTCTTGACTATGACGCCTATGTGTTCAACTGGACAGCTAAGGACCAGGTGCGCCCTCTTATCTGGCTGGATCAGAGCCACAGGAACTTTGACCAGGACACCTTTGGCCTTATGACCACAGTCAAGGATGCCCGTCAGGGCAGCGGCGGCTCCCATGAGTCCATCAACACCATTGCCGCCGTGATGGGCGCCGGCCTTGTGGGCATAGACAAAACCAACCAGGACGGCTACAACTACGCCAAGATGCTTCAGAACTATTTCGGCAAGAGCAATAACTGGGGAATCATGCTAAACAATACGTCTGGCTATGCCCAGGACTGGTGGTACAATGTGCTTCCCAACCTGCTTTACTATGCCGTCTGTGACATCTTCCCCGGAGTTGACGGGGCCGATGACATCCAGCGCAGCATAGCGGACCATTTTGCCAAGGCCGATGAAACCCTTGGAGACAACTACAGCTACTCCTGGTACAATTACGCAACCAACCAGCCCGGAACCACCACTGTCCCCCGTCAGGAAGACGCCGCCGCCGGACATGCGTACGTGCTTCTCCAGGCATACCTGAAGTTTGGTGACAAACAGTATCTGGACCACGCCATCCACGCCACATCCGTGATTGACAAGCTCACGGAGAGCCGCCTTTATGAGATTCTTCTGCCGTTTGCAGCGTATACGGCAGCATATCTCAACGCCACGGAAGGTCAGTCTTTTGACCTGGGCCAGATCCTTAGATGGAGCTTTGAGGGCAACCGTACCGATGGCCGGTATGGCTGGGGTGTGATTGTGGCAAAATGGGGGCCCTACGACGTCTACGGCCTGCAGGGAAGCTGCACCGACGGCGGAGGTTACGCCTTCCAGATGAACAGCTATGAATTTGCATGGCCGCTGGTTCCCATGGTCAAATATGCACCGCGCTATGCCCGTGCAATAGGCAAATGGATGCTCAACAATGCCAATGCAAGCCGCCTGTTCTTCCCGGGGGAAATTGCCGATGAATATCAGTACCTGCCGGAGAAGAAAAACCTTACCAATAATATTATAGGTTACGAAGGTCTCCGCCGGACAGACCGCTACGGAAAGAAATCCGGCATTCCCATGGCCGAGGGTGACGGCCCTTCCTGGACTTCGGCCAATCCTCCGGAGACAATGTTCAGCCTGTACAGCACCTCTCCAGTGGGCATTTTCGGCTCTATTATCAGCACTACTGACGTTGAGGGAATCCTGAGCCTTGACTGCAACGCCACGGATTTCTATGCCGCAAAGCCTTATCCTGTACACCTTCTCTACAACCCCTATTCAGAGAAAAAGACTGTTTCCTACTATCCTGCCGGAAAGTGTGACCTCTTTGATGTAGTGAGGAGCAAATACCTGGCACAGGATGTCTCAGGGATTGTCCCCATTGAGATCCCGGACGACGAAGCTGTCCTCATTGTGGAACTGCCCGCAGGCGCCCAGCTCAACTCCTTGAACGGGCACATTGTGGCAGAGAAAAAGAACGTGATTGTCTGGTAATTAATCCCAGAGAAGTATTCTGCATTCTTCCGGTTCCATTGAGGAGCCGGATTTTTGTTTACTGCTGTAGAGGATGGTTGCTCCGGGCTTTGAGAAGCGGGGGCTTTGCCTTCTTCCGGACTTATTTATTACCAGGGCGCCTTCACGGCCACCGGCACGGAAACGCTGAACCAAAATGCCCTTGCAGCCGCCTTCAATGGTGATTTCAGGAAGGGCGGCTATCTCCGGGAGCAGGAAATCTGCCAAAGCGGTGTAATCTGCGGCGCGGCGTGCTCCTATGCCTATGCAGGAGGGAATCCAGAACACCTCTCCCTCACCGAAAGCGTGGCGCAGGGAAGTGACGCTGCCGGGGTGGATTGTACTTGTCCATAGGTGCACGTGGAGGCCGCCTTCAAGCGTGAAGTCTCCGGGGGTACACTTGACCTCTTCCAGGCAGCCGCCAAAGACATCCTCAAGAGGGAAGCCGGTTTGGAAACGGCAGCGCATGTCGTCGTCGTAATACCCTGTGAGGCCCTCCACAATGAGTTTTCCGCCCTTTGCTACAAATTGCCTCAGAGGCTCCCAACTGCGCTCCGGGAGGCACACCTGATTTGCAAGGATAATGGTC
>JAFZML010000044.1 GCA_017553255.1 Bacteroidales bacterium
CGGCCCAGGTTGAGGCCCAGTTTCTCCACGTTTTCAATGGCCAGGCTGTCCTCGTTCTTGATTGCCTGGAAGATATCGTTGAGGTTCACCTTGCCATCGGCCTTATACTTGGCGGCAAGGGAAGAGGCCCTTCCGCCCTGGAGCTTTTCTCCAACCATCCTCACAAGGGCGCTGCCGGATGCACCGGTTTCAAGGCACCCAACCTTTCCGCAGCGGCACATTATACCGTTGTCAAGGAGAGGGAAGTGGCCGAATTCTCCGCTGTAGCCGGACGTTCCGCAGTACAGGGCTCCGCCAAGGATCATGCCCATACCAAGGCCCCAGCTTACGTTCACGTAAAGCATGTTCTTTTCCTTGAGGCCGCCGCCAAGGTACTCTCCGTAGGTCATGGCGCGGGAGTCGTTTTCCAGCACCACGTGAAGGCCAAGGTCCTCCTGAAGGATTTGGCTGATGGGGCGTTTGTCGTCAAAGGAATACAGGTTTGAATAGCCTGTGACGGGGTTTACGCGCCCCGGGATACTCACGCCAAGGCCCATAAGCTTGCTCCAGGGGATGTCCGTTCCGCTCATGAAGTCACGGATGGAGGCAGCCAGCCTGTGAACGGATTCCTCGTTGGCTTCAAGGTTCATCTTTATGTCGTCCTTGAAAACCTTGAGACCGCCCTTGAAATCGGTTATTGCCATGCTGGCGTGGGTGTTGCGGATGTCCACGCCCATGAAATAGCCGGCCTCAGGGTTAAGGCCGTAGATTGAGGGACGCCTGCCTCCGGAAGTGCCGGATTTTCCAAGGTCTATCATGAAGCCCTCTTCCATAAGCTCACCTATGAGCTTTGTGGCAGTGGGGACCGATGCGCCTATGGCTTCAGAGATGGCGGATATACTGTGTTCTCCGTGTTCAATGCACAGAAACAGTATTTGTTTCTTTAAAAGGGAGTTCTTAGTATCTTTTTTCTCCAGGAACGTCTCTCTCATAGTCAAAATTTTAATAACCCCACAAAGATAAGAAAAATTTTTTAAAAATAACGATTAGAGAAAAAATATGTATCTTTGTGACTGATTATGTTTGTAAAACTGAAAAACTGGCTGCGGGAATTCCGCCTCTCCCTCAGGATGAAAATGACGCTGTCTTTCAGCGCCATAGCGGTGGTTCTTCTTATGTCCAGCATCATCTCCATGCTGGAATACAGGCACATGTCCAACTACGTTTCCACCATGATTGCAGGGGACATCCGCAACATCCACGTAACCCAGAATATGGTAGATGCGGTGGATGCATATAACCTGCGCATGCTGGCGGTGATTGGAGACGACGGCCTGAACACCCTCCCGGACTTTGACCGCGCCGTTTTCCTTAGCTACTGTGATTCCCTGCGCCAGGGCTTTGTGGCGGGCCCTCTGGCAGATTCCGTGGTTTATGCCTATTCGGCCTATATGCTGGCGTCGCTTGAGCTTGAGGACGTCCTTGAGTCCAATTTCATAGATTCCCGTGACTGGTACTTCAACCGCCTCCAGCCCATTTTTGGCCGGATGAGAGGGTATCTGGATAAACTGAGCAGCGCAATGTACGCGGAGCTTCAGCAGAATTCGTCGGAATTTGACCGCGGATTCTACCGCAGCATAGTTCCCAGCGCAGTTGCCGTGGCTGTGGGCATCCTCCTGGTGTTCATGCTGCTGTTCTACATTATGGTGTATTACGTAAGGCCCATCTACGGCATGAGGAATTCCCTCAGGGATTACCTCCAGTTCCGTCACCGTTATACCTATGACTTTGACAATAATGACCAGCTGGGCCAGCTCAACGAATCCATCTCCAACCTCACGGAGGAAAACCGCAATCTGAGACGCAGGAATTCTGAACTCAAGGAAGGCAGTAGCAAATGAACCTGAAGGTAATATCCAGGAATGTTGGCATCGCGCTTCTTGTGAGCGCGCTGTTTATGTTGCTGTCTGTGTTCGTTTCCCTTGCAAACGGTAAAGACAGCGCCCTGGCACCCCTTCTCATCAGCTTTACAATTACTTTTGCGGTGGGTGTTTTCCCCTTCATCTTTGTAAAGAAAACTCCCCATATAAGCCTGAAGGACGGTTACTGGATCATCTTCCTTTCATGGCTCCTGTCCTTTGTGTTCGGCTCCCTTCCGTATGCGCTTTGGGGCGGCCCTTTCAATGTTATAAACGCCTGGTTTGAAAGCGTTTCAGGTTTCACAACAACCGGCGCAACCATCCTGGAGGACGTAGAGGCACTGCCCAAGAGCCTTGTTTTCTGGAGGGCTGCAACGCACTTTATCGGTGGCCTGGGAGTTGTGGTGTTCCTGCTCCTCATTATCCCTACGTCGTCTCCGGTGCGCCTCAGGCTCACCAACATGGAGCTTTCCTCCCTTTCAAGGGATGACTACAAAACCCGCGTAAACAAGACCGTCTCCATCTTTGCTTGGGTGTACATTGGCATCTGCGTGGCTGCGTTTTTCACATATCTCCTTTGCGGGATGTCTCCCTTCGACGCCATTTGCCATGCCTTCAGCGTGTGCGCCTGCGGCGGGTTCTCCTCCAGGAACCTTTCAATAGGAGCTTTCGGTCCCACCCTCATTCCGGTGGTGACAATAGTGTTCATGTTCCTGGCCTCAATCCACTTTGGAATCATCTACGTGGTGTTTGTAACCCGTTCCCTGAGGCCCCTGAGGAACTCCGTCCTGCGCTTCTATATGATAAGCGTGGTGATTGTTTCCGTAGTGGCTTCCCTGGGCCTCAAGTTCTCTGATCTGGGGCTTTCATGGGGCAAGGCATTCCTGGACGGCACTTTCCACGTTGTGAGCTACGCTTCAACAACAGGATTCGGCATAAGCGACAACGCCCTCTGGCCCGTACTGCCGTGCTTTATGCTCATCCTGGTGAGCCTTGTGTGCGGCTGCGCCGGATCAACCACCGGCGGCCTGAAGGTAGACCGTGTTATGGTGCTTTTCAAGGCCGTCCACATGCAGAATCTTAAAACCCTCAACCCTTCATCCATATTTGAGGTAAGGATGGGAAGGCGCATCCTCCACGATGAAGATATCTATCCCCAGGTGCTCTACATTGCACTTTTCTTCCTTCTCATAGGTTTCTCAACCGTCCTTTGCCTCCTGCTTGGGGATCCTAACAACCACGCTCTTCTGGGCTCTCTGGCCTCCCTTGCAAATGTGGGCCCTTCGCTTGGAAGCATAGGTTCAATGGGTAATTACAACGCAGAACCAACGGCCTTGAAATTCATTTTTTCCGCCGATATGTTCCTTGGGCGCGTAGAGATTTATCCTGTCCTGGCGGTTATTTCCAGCATAGTTAACCCCAAGTCCAAGTGATGCTTTCCAGGGAGGGGTTTCTGAGCGACGCTTTTCTCCGTTGGTTTCCGTATGAGCCAACGCCATGCCAGTATGCCCTGCTTGGGAAAGTGGCTTCTTTCCTCACCTCAGATGACGGCGATATCCTTGTTGTGAACGGGTATGCCGGCACCGGCAAAACGGCGGCGCTGGCGTCCGTAATAAATGCCATGGCTGAACTTGAGGTGAAGTGCGTGCTGCTGGCTCCTACGGGGCGTTCGGCAAAAGTGCTCTCTTCCTATGCGGGCCGTCCGGCTTACACAATACACAAGCATATCTACAGGCAAAAGTCGTTCGGCAGTGACGGATTCGGCCAGTTTTCCCTTATGCCCAATAAGGCCAGGAATACGCTTTTTATTGTGGATGAGGTATCTCTCATTGGCATTGAGGCGGGGGAGAAGGGATCCGCATTCGGGTCAGGGAACCTCCTGGAGGACCTTGTGGCTTTTGTGCGCTCCGGCGTAGACTGCCGCCTCATCCTTGTAGGAGACAACGCCCAGCTTCCGCCGGTGGGGCTTGACGCCTCGCCCGCCCTTAGCCCTGAATATATGGCCCAATTTGGCGGAGTGTCCTTTGCAACGCTCACAACCGTGGTGAGGCAGGGGGAGGGCTCCGGCATCCTTGTAAACGCCACCCTCCTCAGGGAAAAGCTTTCCGTTGCCGATGAAAACCCTCTGGGCCTTGAAGAATTGGGGCTTGTCACAAAGGGCTTCCCGGACATTGAGAGCATTTCCGGCGCGGAGCTTCTGGATGCCCTGGCCGATTCATACGGCAAGTACGGGGAAGACGAGGTAACGGTCCTTTGCCGCTCCAACAAGCGTGCGGTTCGCTACAACGCCGGCATCCGCGCGCAGGTCCTGTACCGGGAAGAGCAGCTGGTGAGGGGAGACAAGCTTATGGTAGTGAAAAATCACTATCTGGAGGGCTTGGAAGGCACGGATTACATTGCCAACGGAGACATTGTGCGTCTTATCCGAATCCGCCATTTTGAGGAACGTTACGGCCTCCATTTTGCCGATGCCACCCTTGCCCTTCCGGATTACGGCAACCAGGAAATTACGTCTAAGGTGCTTCTGGATACGCTTTCGTCGGAATCGGCCTCCCTTACGTACGAGCAGTCGAATGCCCTGTATCAGGGAGTTTTGGCCGATTATTCCCACATCACCACCAAGAAAAAGCGCTACGAGGCCGTGAGGGAAGACCCTTTCTACAACGCCATCCAGCTCAAATATGCAAGCGCCATAACCTGCCACAAGGCCCAGGGCGGCCAGTGGCAATGCGTCTTTGTGGATAATCCCGTGTGGCAGGATTTTTTATCGGCCGATGACATAAAATGGCTTTACACAGCCTTCACCCGCGCCGTGGACAAACTCTATCTTGTGAATTTCCCGAAGGAGCTTTTTAAATAGAATATTATGAGAGCTAAATTAATACTGCTGCTGGTGGCTTTATATGCCATCCCGGTTATTGCCCAGGACATGAATCCCACATACAGTCCGGATTCTACACATATTGCGTTTACCCGCGGAAATGACCTGTGGGTGAAAGAGGTGGCTTCCGGAAAGGAGACGCGTCTAACGGAGGATGGCACGGAAACCATCATGAACGGTTATGCCAGCTGGGTATACTATGAGGAGATTTTCGGCCGGCCTTCAAAATACCGCGCTTTCTGGTGGAGCCCGGACAGCAAAACCATTGCCTTCTACCGCTTTGACGACACCCTGGTGCCCATGTTCCCAATATATTCTCCCTTCGGCCAGGACGGCACTCTCCGCCGCACCCATTATCCCAAGGCCGGGGAGCGCAACCCTCAGGTGAGTATTGGCTTTGCAAATATTGCCGGTTCCGGTATTGTCTGGGCCGATTTTAACCCGGCTGAAGACCAGTACTTTGGCACGCCTTTCTGGGGCCCGGACAGCAAAACGCTATACGTTTCCAGGGAGCCAAGAATTCAGAATACGCTGGACCTTTATGCCGTCAGTTCAACCACCGGCGCCAAAAGGCAAATCTACCATGAGTCCGTACCCACCTGGCTGGACTGGATTGAGGGAATGCTGTTTACGGAAAAGGGCCTATATATGGTCCGGAGCTTTGAAACTGAGTGGCAACAAATCTATTTCCTGAGCTATGACGGCCTCACCCTCAAACGCCTGACAGACGGCCCCAACTGGAGAATTAAGCTCCTGAGGGCAGAGAAAAACGGAACGGTCTATTTCATGGCAGAGCGTGACTCCCACGTAAGGAAAAACGTATACAAGGTAACCTCCAAAGGCAAAATCACGCCTCTTTCAGACCTCTCAATGAATGTCCTGAACGCAGAGTTCAGCGAGGACGGAAAACATTTTACCACCACAGAGTCAAACCTCCGTACACCCATCCAGAAAAGGGAATATGACCTCAAGGGCAGGTACAAGATTTTGGAGGGAGATGAGCCCGCCCCGGAGTTCCCCGGAGAGCTGGTAAGCATAGAGGTAGACGGTCTTGAACTCCCCGGCGTAATTATTTACCCTGAAGGCTTTGACCCCGCCAAAAAATATCCTGTTCACGTAGACATCTACGGCGGCCCGGATACCCCCGTGGTCCATGACCGCTGGATCAATCCCGCCAGGTATCAGTGGTTCAGGGAGAACGGAATAATAGAGCTGTACGCCGATTGCCGCGCCGCCGGACACAACGGAAGAGCGGGCATGGATGCCGTGTACAAAAGGCTTGGAACCGTGGAGGTGGATGATTTTGTA
>JAFZML010000045.1 GCA_017553255.1 Bacteroidales bacterium
ATGGCCTTCTGGGGGAAGGAATCCGTAGTGGCACCGTTCACAAGGGTTTCGCACTCGGCGATGAGGGCGTTAAGTGCAGTGAGATCCACCTGAGGCGTCTGCTCCCCTGAGGGAGTGGTGTCGCCATTGTTGGTGTTGTCTGCAGCGGGTTTCTGGCAGGACACTGCTACCATAGCGCTAACTGCAAGGAGAATAACAAAAATCTTTTTCATAATGTAAAAATAGTTAAAATGATTTATTTCTTGGTTTAGTCTAGTTCTTTAATGCTGCATTTGCATCCGTCTCTCCCTGAGGAATGGGGAAGTAATAGCGGTCTGAGGGCCAGGCTGCGGCGCCAATGGCCGCCACGGCATAATCCCTGCCATAGCGCATTACGTCAAAGAAACGGTGGAACTCAAAGCCCAGTTCACGGCGGCGCTCCAGGCGGATTGCGTCCCTGAGGGCAGCCTGGTTAGCGGCGGCGGTGCCGGCAAGTCCCGCTCGTCCTCGTACCTGGTTCAGCACGGCGGCTGCGGTTGCCGTATTGGCGGCGCTGGCCTCATTAAGGGCCTCGGCCTCAAGGAGGAGTACCTCTGCATAACGGATCCTGTGCTGGGGTATGGCAGACTGGTTTTTGGCCATGTCCTCTACCGGGTCCTCGTCATATTTCTTGACAAGGTAACCGGTGTTGCTCCAGCTCTTATCGAAGGTGGTACCGTTGAACCAGGGCTTGCCATGACGGCCGATTGAAGCGTCCAGACGGGGGTCGTCGTCACCGCCAACGGTTTGCTCCGAGAAGCAATCAACGTAGCTCTGGGTGGGAGCGTTGAAATGATATCCGCCCTCAGTGAAGGGTGAGAACCACACTGCAAGGTTGTTGCCATAGGATGCAATCTTATTGGTGGCGTAACGGATTGCGAAAATAGACTCTACGCTGTCTTCTCCACCTGCCTTGAAAAGGTCTGAGTAGTTGGGCTCAAGGTCATATCCGGCGGTAGCGTTCACGGTCTTGAAGGAGTTGATGGCTGCAACTGCCTCATCCCACTTAGCCTGGAAAACCTTGCTCTTTGCAAGGAGGGCGTATGCGGCGGCGCGGTTTGCATGGCCGTCCTTCACGTCCGTAAGGCCTTCAGCGGCATCCGTGAGATCCTGGTCAATCTGGGCGTAGATATCGGCCACAGGGCTAAGGCCCACGTGGATAGCGTCAGACGTATTCTGGGGCTTTGTCTTAAGAGGCACCTGGCCGAATATATTCACCAGATAGAAATAAGAGTATGCCCTGAAGAATTTGGCCTGGGCCACAAGACGTGTCTTTACGGCATTGTCAAGCTGCATTGCCTCAATATTAGCAATAGCGTTGTTGGCCCTTGCTATGGTCTCATAGCAATCCTTCCAGAATGTGCCCAGAGAGCCGTTGTCGGCGCTTGCCGTAAGGGCGTCCAGCTCGTCAATCTGAGGCTGATCGCCGTCGGCGCCACCCTTCACGGAATCGTCAGAGGCAACGTCTCCAAACATCCACAGGATATTGTCATAGAGGGAATTATAGATGGCGTTCACGGCCATCTCGGCCTTGCTGGCGGAAGTGTAGTAATTCTCTGAAGAATAACCGCCTTTGAGGTTCTCGGACAGGAATTTCTCGCAGGAGACGGACATCATGGCCGCTGCTGCAATAAGTATTATGTAAAGCTTTGCTTTCATTGTCTTAGAAGGTAAGGTTAAGTCCCATTGTTACGCTCTTGGCCACAGGATATGTGCCCCAGTCAATACCGTTTGCACGGTCTCCTTCGCCGGTAGAGTTGGCATTCACGGTCATTTCCGGATCCAGGCCGCTGTAGCCCGTGAAAGTGAGGAGGTTGGTGGCTGCCACATACAGGCGGCAGCGGGAGACCTTCCAGGATTCAGGCATCTTGAAAGTATAACCCAGCTGGATGTTCTTCAGACGGACATAGCTGCCGTCCTCCAGGAAGCGGGTGGAAACCTTGCGGTTGTTGGTGCCGCTCCAGGTGGCGCGGGGCTGGGTGTTGGAAGTACCCTCGCCCGTCCAGTGCTGGTCATAGTAGCGCTTGGTCACGGGGAAGCCGCGGTAGAAACCTTCGGCATCATTGAGGTACTGGATATATACCTTCTGGCCGAATGCGCCCTGGAAGAACATGGAGAAGTCAAAGCCCTTGTAGTTGGCGCCAAGGTTGAGACCGGCGGTGAAGGTGGGGATGGAACTGCCCACGAATGTGCGGTCATTGCCGTCGATAACGGTGTCTCCGTTAATATTGGCATACTTGACGTCACCGGCCTTGATACCGGTGCCCTGGATGGGGCTCAGCATCACTTCCACGTCATTCTGGAAGATGCCTTCCATCTGGTACATGTAGAAGGAACCAATGGGGTGGCCGACTTCCGTACGCGTCACATACACGCCGTCGTTCACCAAACCGCCAAGGATGGGGGAATTGAGCTTCAGGACCTCGTTGTGGAGATAACCGCCGTTGAGGGTTACGTCAAAGCCCCAGTCGCGGAACTGCTTGCGATAGAAGAGCTCAAGGTCTACACCCGTATTGAGCACGCTGCCGTTGTTCACCCAGGGGGTTGAAGTCTTACCAACGGATGTGGGCAGGGACTCCTGCACCAGCATGTCGTCCGTAATCTTGTAGTAGTAGTCAAGGGATGCGCCCAGGGAACCGTCCAGGACCTCGAAGTCTATACCGGCATTGAGCTGGCGTGAGGTCTCCCACTTGAGAAGGTCATTGCCAAGGGCTGTCTGGGTGTAACCGTCGGCCATACCGCCCGCAAATGCGTAGTAGTATTTGCCGTTGTAGCGGTCTGAGTATGCGTACAGGCCGATATTCTGGTTACCGATGGCGCCGTAGCCCACGCGGAGCTTGAGCTTGCTCAGCCATTTGGCGTTCTCCATGAAGGGCTCCTGGTCAATGTTCCAACCGGCCGAAGCTGAGTAGAAAGTACCCCAGCGGTGACCCGGTGCGAAGCGGGACGAG
>JAFZML010000046.1 GCA_017553255.1 Bacteroidales bacterium
CAAAGTCTGTAGACATATAATTGCCGCTTGCCACGCTCTGGGAAACAGATATGAGCTTCCGAAGCGGCTTTAAGCCGATGCGCGCAACAGCTATGCAACCGGCCGTCAGCAGCATTATGCCGGCAAGGATTATTAAAATGGTATAGAGGAATCCTGGGTCATACTGGCTAATCAACTCATTCTTTGGATAAATAACAGCAATGCTCCAACCAAGATTGTTTATCTGCCGCCCTGGAAGCGCCAACGGCTTGAATGGCGAATAAGCCACATAATATGGGACGGAGTCAAGAGTAAATATTTTCTTGCCGGATTTTCCCGAAACCATTTCCCGGATTGCACCAATGATAGCGGGATCTTTCGCATCACTGAAATAAGACATGCTGTCCATATTGAACAGCCTTGTGCTGTCCGGATGGACTATATAAGACCCGTTGTCGTCAAGGATAGTTATGTAGGAATGAGAGGTCGTCCTGAATTCCTGGGCAATACTTGTGAGGGTACTCAGAGAGACGTCTACGCCCAGAACCCCCACGGTCCGGCCATTATCCAGAATTGGCACATCATAGGAAATAAGGGGTTCTTCTTCTGTATCCTCATTCTTTAGCGGTCCAACCCAGGAAGGGGTACCCTCGAGGACAGGCTTTGTATACCATTCCTGCTGAGTATACGGCCGGGAGGTAAAAGTTTCCGAACTGACAAGCGATTCCCCTTGCCTGTAGATATAGGCCATGAAAGGTTTTCCACCAACGGTGTAATAATCCGGATTCAGGGCAATGGCACAGCCGTTTATGTCAGGATTGGCCTTAATGGCCTCACGGCACAATTGCAGCAATTTCTGAGGGCTATCAAGAAAGATTGGAATATCTCCTTCAATAATATGGGCTGTCTGTTCCACACCAAGGAAGGTGTTGTCAATCCTGCTTGCAATTCCCTCCAGTGTCTGGTCTACCTGACGTCCGGTTTCTTCCTTTATGGAAATCCGCATCCCTATTGTCATTGCCAGAATGGTAATTGCAAGGAGAACACCAACGTAGGATACTGTCAGCGTGATGATTCTGGCAGCTACGGTTCTTGGTATAAAGTCGCCGGGCTTAGGCATGTATCCAATTGGTGTTGAGCGTTTCAGTGTACCTTGTTTTGCAAATATACAAAAAAAAGGGTATTTACAAACGTAAAAAAACGGAGGCCCTGGTATCGGGTCTCCGGTGAATAGTATAATAGGTGTTAAGAAATGTTGTCCTCTTTCTGTTTATATAGATGCAATCGCGTTCCCATTCGTGGCAGAAAGGAGAAAAATTCTTATATTTATGGCATGAAAGCGTTGTACAATACCATTTTGGCGGGGCTGCTGCTGGTGAGCTGCAATTGCCCTGCGCCTACGGGAGCATCGGCAGATGGCCCGGACTGGCTTTTCCTGGGGAAAGGCCCCTACACTCTTAATACCAAGGTTTCTGCCACCGGCCCTGCGCACATGCAACTGGTGACGGACCTGTCCCTGATGGCCGATGAGCCGGAGGTGGTTCTGGAGCAGGACGTAACCATCGGCCCGGACAGTCTCCTCTGCGCCGGACTTGGGAAACTGACCCCCGGTTTCTATGAGGTGAGGCTTAACGACACAGTGCGCTTTAACATCGGCATACAACCGGACCTGGTGAAAAGCCCCGTGGACGCCGCCGCGGATTTTGACGCCTTCTGGGAAAGTGTTCTGGCCGATGTTGCCGCCCTCCCCATGGACGCAGAGCTGACGCTTGTTCCTGAATATTCAAATGAGCTGCGGGAGACCTACCACGTCAGTTTCTCTTCCATTGACGGAGGCATTGCCGGCGGTATTATCTGCGTGCCCGTTGCTCCCGGCAAGTACCCGGTGATTGTCAATTATATGGGCTACGGCGCCCCTGTGTTCTACTTTGACCCTTCCGCCAATCCGGAGCGCATCGACTTCCTTGTGAGCGTCCGGGGCCAGGGCATCTTCATAGACGAGCCCCGCAACTGGGCCGACAGGGGCCTTTCCTCGCGCGATACCTATTATTATAAAGGGG
>JAFZML010000047.1 GCA_017553255.1 Bacteroidales bacterium
ATCAAACTCTTCATTGTATATTCTTAATATAAATCTAAGCTTGTCCCTGACCTTTCTTGCAGTTCTTTTTCCCAATTACTTCGTCAAACTTCGTTTCCGGTCCTCACGGCCACTAGGCCGCTCCGGTCCTCAACGTGCGTTTTCCTTGTACTTGAAAAAAATAACTTGCAAGCTTGTTTCTTATAAGAAACTGACGCTCGTTAAAGTTATGCTACTTGTACTTTTAGTCTTTCAGTATTGTCAATGAACTGTCCCCGTTTCAAACGGGACTGCAAAGGTAGTAATTATTTTTTAACTGACAAATTTTTTTGTAATAATTTTTAAGATTCTTCGCTTCGCTCAGAATGACAGGGGTAAATACTCAGAATGACAATTATTTTGTATATTTGTGTGACTATGGAAAAGAGAGTGTCACTCTGGCAAATCTTTGCCGTTTTTGCAAAGATTGGGGCCTTCACAATAGGTGGGGGCTATGCCATGATACCGCTTATCCAGGCCGAATTATCCAAGCGGGGATGGATAGGAGAAGATGAACTCCCTGACATTGTTGCCATCTCCCAAAGCGCTCCCGGCGTTATGGCCGTAAACATCTCCATCTTTGCCGGGAACAGGCTCAGGGGCATAAAGGGCAGCATTGCGGCAACCCTTGGTAGCATACTCCCCTCCTTCATCATCATCCTTGCAATTGCCATGTTCTTTTCGGCCTTCAAGGACAACCCTTACGTGGAGAGGGCGTTCAGGGGAATTCGGCCCGTAGTAATTGCGCTCATTGCCGTACCCATGGTAAACATGGCCCGCCGCTCCTGCAAAACCTGGTGGGCGTGGCTCATTGCCGTAGCGTCTCTCCTGCTGGTAGCGTTCCTGAGCGTGTCGCCCATATATATTATTATATGTGTGATGGTGATTGGATTTACCGTAACCTATTATAAAATGAAATGAGATACGCTCGGCCCTTCGGGCCTCGGTATGACAGTTGTCATCCCGAGCGAAGCGAGAGGATCTCAATAAGAACATAATGACAACATTATACCTCATACTTCAACTGGCATGGACGTTCTTTATTATAGGGGCGTTCACGTTTGGGGGCGGGTATGCAATGCTGTCCCTTATCCAGAACCAGGTAGTGGTGGAGCACGCATGGATCACGGAGAGCGCGTTCACGGACATAGTGGCGGTGAGCCAGATGACGCCGGGGCCTATCGGCATTAATAGCGCCACTTATGTTGGGTATGAGGTCCTTCACAGCGCCACCGGAAGCCATCTTCTGGGCATTTTCGGGTCACTCACGGCAACCCTTGCCATAATGCTTCCGTCGTTCATCCTCATGCTCCTCATTGTGCGCTTTTACCGGAAATTCAAGAGCAGCACGCTGTATGCGGGCACTATGGACTGGCTTAAGCCAGCGGTGGTGGGGCTTATCGGCGCCGCTGCAATAATACTTATTCTCAAGACCACCTGGACAGGATTCACCCCTTCCGTAGAGGTAATCCGTGACAACTTCCCGGACTGGAAAAGCTGGTGTCTTCTGGGAGGAGCCTTTGCCGCAAGCTACTGGGGCAAGGTGAATCCCATATACCTTATCCTTGCCGGAGCAATACTTGGACTAATACTATATTAATTATATGAAACGTTTAGCTCTACTTACCGCAATCATTGCGCTTGGCGCATGTTCGCCCAAACCGGAGGCTTTCTCCGTTATCCCTATGCCCGCCGATGTCACCCTCAGTGACGGCTCCTTCTGCGTGAAGGGCGCGGCTTTGCTCCTTGACGACAACATGGAGGAAGTCCTTGGAGAGGAAGCCTTCATGGCATCCTTCAGCGCCATAATGCGCTTTGTGGACGCCCTTGAAACCGCCACCGGAGTTCAGTGCGTTGGAGGAAAAGAAGGCGGATTCCGCTTCTCCGCCAACCCTAACCTGGGTCCTGAACAGTATTACATCAACGTCACCAAGGACGGTGTGGAGGTGGAAGCATCGGCCCTTAACGGCTTCATCTACGCCTGCGAGACCTTGAAGCAGATGCTCCCCGCCGCAATTTACGGAGACAAGAAGGCCAAGGCCGATTGGGTCCTCCCCTGCGTCAAGATCCTTGACCAGCCCCGCTTTGGCTACCGCGGAATGCACCTTGACTGCTCCCGCCACTTCTGGAGCATTGAGGAGACCAAGCGCTACATTGACGTCATGACGGTTTACAAGCTCAACCGCCTGCACTGGCACCTCACGGACGACCAGGGCTGGAGGATGGAAATCAAGTCCTATCCCCGCCTCACGGAGGTTGGAGCATGGAGAGACGGCACCTGCATCGGCCGGGATTTTGAGTCCAACGACGGCATACGCTACGGCGGTTTCTATACCCAGGACCAGCTCCGCGAGGTTGTTGCCTACGCTGCAGAGCGCGGTATCACCGTCATCCCTGAAATTGACCTTCCCGGCCACATGGTAGCGGCACTTGCGGCATATCCGGAACTTGGCTGCACCGGCGGCCCCTACAAAGTATGGCAGCGCTGGGGTATAGCCCCGGACATCCTCTGCGCCGGCAATGAGGAAGTGTTCACCTTCCTTGAGAACGTTTTGGCCGAGGTTATAGACGTATTCCCTTCGGAGTACATCCACATTGGCGGAGATGAATGCTTTGACCCCTGGTCCAAAGACATTGTCTACCCCTGGGACGTCTGCCCCAAGTGCGCCGCCCGGATGCGTAAACTTGGTATCAAGAAAGGACCGGAGGCAAAGCACCTCCTCCAGAGCTATGTCACCGCACGCGTGCAAGAATTCGTGAACAGCAAGGGACGCCGCATTATCGGCTGGGATGAAATCCTTGAAGGAGAGCTTGCCGAAGGTGCCACGGTCATGTCATGGCGCGGCGTTTCAGGCGGCATCAAGGCAGCAGAAAAAGGCTTTGACGCCATCATGACGCCCTACACCTTCCTGTACATGGACTACTACCAGAGCAGGGAGCGGGACAAAGAGCCCCTTGCTATTGGCGGATATCTCCCTCTTGAGGACGTATATGCGTATGAGCCCTTCGACGGCCTTGCCGCCGGTGCCGAAGACCACATCCTTGGCGTTCAGGCAAACCTCTGGACAGAGTACATCGCCACTCCGGAGCACCTTGAGTACATGCTCCTCCCCCGCATGTGCGCGCTTTCGGAGATTCAGTGGTGTGAGGCCGATGCAAAGGACTATGCCCGCTTCAACGCCTCCCTGGACCACACCTTTGAGATTCTGGACGCTATGGGCATAAACTACTGCCTTGACGCCCGCGGGCTCATTGGCCTTGACCGCGTCCCGGCGCGTGATTCTCTTGAGCTGGCCGAATACCTTAACCAGTAAGGCAGGCGCTACGCCCCGGCACGTGATTGTTTGCCGTGTTTGCACTCAGATTGCTCCTGTTGGGGTTTTTGGTGCCAACACGGCAACGTTTTTAACGATTTTGGCCGATTTCCTTGCCGTGTTGGCAGTGAAATCGGCCTTATACGCGTTTTAGCTGCAAACACGGCCGGCGCAGGGGCGGTGCGGTGTACGTGCGGGGCAGTCATATCAAAAAACACGGACCTTGCATCACTGCAGGGTCCGTGTTCTCTAACCTAAAAACTTAACCTATTAAAAAAACTATTCGGTTTTTGTATCTGCAAATTCCGGGCCAGCAGCCTCTTTTTCGCGCTGAATTTTGTTAAGTTCTTCATCCGGGGTGATTTTCAGTATCCTGATGTCACGGACGGGCCTGTCAAGGCGGTCTGTTTTGGCCTGTGCAATTTTGTCTATCACGTTGAGTCCGGCCACGGTTTCACCAAAGACGGTGTATTCTCCGTCAAGGTGGACGCAGTTGTCGGCATTCTGGACAATGTAGAACTGGGAGCCCGACGACTCCTTGAAGGGATTTGCTACGTCTCCACGGCGGGCGGCGGCCAGTGCCCCTTTCTTATGACGGTGCAGAGGGTTGCCGTCGGCGTCCCTCATCTCGGCCGGAATTGTATAATTGGGACCGCCCATACCGTACATTTCCACCTTGGCGGTGTCACGGGTGTAGGGGTCTCCGGCCTGGATCATGAAGCCGTTGATGACGCGGTGGAAAAGCAGGCTGTCGTAGTAGCCGGCAAGGGCAAGCTTCTCAAAATTTGCCTTATGCCGAGGTGTGTCCTTGTACAGGCGCACCTTGATGGTGCCGTAATTGGTGACAATGTCAAAGACGGGCTCTTCGGGGAGCTTCTTGGCGGCCTCAACGGCGGCAAGGGTATCAGGGAAGTCATCGGCCTCAGGGGCGGGGGCGCTTCCGCGCTGGCGGCATCCAAGGATTGCTATGGCAAAGATGGCCGATATTATGAGTAACTTCTTCATGGGCTTTTAACTTTTCTGCAAAATTAGTTAAATTTGCGTTCACTATGGCAAATCCGTTGAAACAATTGGCTGGAGAAACCGCCATTTACGGTCTCAGCTCCATTCTGGCCAGGATCCTGAACTTCCTGTTTGTGCCCCTTTACACCCGTATGCTCACACAGGCGCAGTACGGCGTGGTCACGGAATTCATGGCCTATATAGGCATACTTCAGGTTATTCTGGTGCTTGGGCTGGAGACGGGCTGCTTCCGCTTTGCCAATAAAGAGGGTGAGGATCCCCGCAGGGTGTACTCCGGGGCTCTTCTTGCCGTGACGGGGCTCAATCTGGCCTTCCTGGCCTGCATGGTGGCGTTCTCTGAGCCTATATCGGCCGCCCTGGGATATGAAGGGTACCGCGTGCTAATTATCTACGTTGCCGGCATCCTTTTCTGCGACAACATAACCGCAATCCTTTTTGCAAAGCTGCGGCAGGAGCACAAGGCCGTGAAGTTTGCGGTGCTCAAAACCGTGAAAATCCTCACGGAAACCTGCGCAAACCTGGTCCTTTTCTTCTGGTATCCTGCTCATGCCTTTTTAGGCGGGCTGCTTTCCCCGGCGCCGGATTTCACATACCCAATATTTGCAATCCTTGTTAGCTGCGTGCTGTGCCTGGCGCTGTTTATCCCGGATATCCTCAGGCTTAAGCTGGTTTGGGACAAGGCTGTTGTGGGCAGGATGCTGGCGTACAGCCTGCCGCTTATGATTGCGGCGCTTCCCGGCGTTGCCAATGACCTTGTGGACAGGGTGCTCTTCCGCTACTTTGACACTTCATCGGAGGCCTGGCGGGCTTCCCTTGGCATATATCAGGCCGCCGTGAAACTTGCCGTGATAATGAACCTCTTCATCCAGATGTTCAGGTATGCGGCAGAGCCTTTCTTCTTCCAGCGCGCCCGGGACAAAGGCTCCAAGGAGCTGTACGCCGTTGTGATGGAATACTTTACGGCTTTCTGCGGGCTGGTGTTCGTTGGAGTGATTGCATACATAGATATTATCTCCCTGCTTCTGGGCCGGGACTTCCGTGTGGGAATTGGTATTGTGCCTGTGATGCTCCTCAGCTATATGCTTCTGGGGATGCTGTTCAACGTTTCAATGTGGTACAAGCTTTCCGGCCGCACCAATATGGCGGTATGGATTACCCTCACGGGCCTAATTGTGACAACCATTGTGAACATAGTGTTCATGCCGCGGTTCTCTTATTGGGCATCGGCCTTTGCACACCTGTCCAGTTACCTTGTGATGTTCATTCTGAGTGCATATCTTGGTCAGAAGTATTACCCCATTCCATATAAGTGGGGCAGGTTGCTGGCGCTTTTCGGCCTTATGGGCATTGCTTATGCCGGAATGATGGGCGTATCACTGATCTCAGAGGGCTCCGGCATGTCTCCCATTGCCTTCCGCATCATCTTCAATACCTTCATTGCCGCCACTTACGCCGGTGCGGCATGGCTGCTGCTGCGCCGCCGGCCAATTGCCACTACGTAGTAGGGCAGCCAATTACCGCAATTCCGCCTTTTTCCGGTTACCAGCTGCCCAAAGGGCCGCGCGTTACCGGTTTAGTGCCGTTTTCCGGTTACCAGCTGCCCCGCGGGAGCAGAGACAGTAACATTATCGGCACAAAATGACTATCTTTGCATTATGGAACTGAAATTGGAAACTCAGCAAGTTCCGGTGCTTCTTCTCACCGGGTACCTTGGAAGCGGAAAAACAACCCTTCTCAACCGCATACTTTCAAATAAAAAGGGAATTAGGTTCGCCGTTATCGTGAATGATATCGGGGAGGTTAACATTGACGCCAGCCTCATTGAAAAGGGCGGCGTGGTGGGCTCCACGGACGACAGCCTTGTGGCCCTCCAGAATGGCTGCATCTGCTGCACCCTCAAGATGGACCTGGTGGCCCAGCTTGGAGAGCTCATTGCATCCCGCAAGTTCGACTACATTGTAATTGAGGCCAGCGGCATCTGTGAGCCTGCACCAATTGCACAAACCATCTCCACGGCGCCAGCCCTCGGCCCCCAATTTATAAAGAACGGCATCCCGTACGTGGACTGCATAGCCACCGTGGTGGACTCCCTTCGCATGAGGGATGAGTTTGAAAGCGGCGGCGCGCTCCAGAAGGAGGACATAGGGGAAGATGACCTTGAGAGGCTTGTGATTGAGCAGATTGAGTTCTGCAACATTGTGCTCCTGAACAAGGCCGCGGAAATATCGGCCGAAGAACTGGGCAAGCTTAAAGGCATAGTGAAGAGCATCAACCCCGGCGCCAAGGTGCTGGAATGCAATTACGGAGACGTAGACCTTGATGAGCTCATCTACACGGGCATGTTCAACTTTGACGCCGTGGCAACATCGGCCGCATGGATTGCCGCAATAGAAGGAGAGGAAGATGAGGACGGAGAGGCCGAAGGCGAAGCCCTGGAATACGGCATTGACACATATGTGTACACACGTCGTCCGGCCCTGGACCTCAACAAGTTTGACCACATGGTAGCAACTAAATGGCCCGCCAACATTATCCGCGCAAAGGGCCTTTGCTACTTCTCAAGGGACATAGACAAGTGCTACCTCTTTGAGCAGGCCGGAAAGCAGAAAACCGTGCGTGACTGCGGCCTTTGGTTTGCCACAATGCCGGAGGATGAACTGCAGGAAATGATGGCCCGTGACAAAAAACTGAGGGCCGATTGGGACCCCCAGTATGGTGACAGAATGCAGAAGATTGTGTTTATCGGCCAGAATCTGGATAAACCGGCCCTGGAGGCACTGATGGACAGTTGCCTTGCTGATTAAAACCTGTACCCTAGCCCAATTGCAACGGTATTGCCAATTACTTCCGAAAGCGTGAGGTAACTTACGTCTATGCGGAAGCCTTTGAACTGTGCGCCCAGTCCAAAGCTCAGATGGGAAGGATACGCTGCATTATTTGAAGCAATGCGGTAACCAATGCGCGCAAAAGCAATATGGTCAAAGCTGTATTCCATGCCGAAAGACACGGCGTTGGTGCCGCTGGCAAGGTAATAGTTCTCATCCAGCATGAATTCAAGGAAATTCCTGGTGCCAATCTCAAGATTGTATGCCGCAGCAGCCAAAATTGACATAGGCTGAGGGAAACCGTTCCCGGCGGAATCCTGGACCTTTGTGCCGATATTTGCCGCCCCGGCAACCACCGTAAGGCCTTTCACGGGTGCAAAGAGAGCCATCACATCCATGCCGAAACCCTTGTTTGAGTACCCCTGGAATATGGTTTCCTGAGCATAACGGGCATTAAGGCCGAATCCCAGCCAGGGCAGGACCTTTACGCCAACGCCAAGGTTCACCTGGAACTCCGACGGCTTGAATCCGTCCCCGTACGGCTGTTCCATCTGGTATACTCCGCCAAGGGATACACCCACGGGGCCGAAGTTATAAGCGCCCGCCGCACTCATTGCGTTTGCTGCACCAAGAGCCGGTGCCCAGTACTCCCAACCCGCAGCGAAATCCCCCTTCCCGTCATAGAACGGGATGATGGCCGAATTGGTAAACGACGCATACGCCGCACTGCCCACCGATGCTGCTCCGGCACCTGCCAGGGCCGCAGCCCTGGGGCTGCGCTCTATGCGCGTGAAAGTGAGAACTTCCTGCTGCTGAGCATATACTTCAATTGAAAACAGCGCTACGACTGCTATGAGAATTGCTTTTCTGACGTTTTTCATAACTGCAAATATAGCACTTTTTTTTGCGTTATATCAAAAAATAACTATCTTTGCAGTCCCGTTTTTCACGGGATAAGCCTGGAGAGATGCTCGAGTGGCTTAAGAGGCACGCCTGGAAAGCGTGTATACGCCAAAAGCGTATCCCGAGTTCGAATCTCGGTCTCTCCGCAAAATGCGAACAAAAGACTGCGCCAAGCTTGCTTGAGCGCAGTCTTTTGTTTGTATTTTGAAGCCCCGCCGGCTAGGCGGGGCGAGATAGCGCGAGCGAAGCGAAGCGGAATCTCGGAGAGACTCCCTAAATCCCTCCCCTCGGGGGAGGGACTTATTTTCGGGGAGAGACTTGCGGCTCACGTAGCGGCTCGGGATAGCGGGTGGAGGCTAAAGAGTTGACACACAGATAGTTACAAGATTCTCTGGTAGAAAAAATTCTCCCAGAGAATCCCGCAACTAGCTAATAGTGAACAAGTTAGCTTCCACCGCAAGGGGAGAACAATAAGGGGGAATGAGGGCAAATATCCCATTATTCAGAATGTTTTTGTAACTTTACAAAAATTGTGGCCCGGGGCCAATAACACACTATGAAAAATAGACTTATCATCTGTTTTGTTCTGCTTCTGCTTGGCGCTCCGCTGCACGCGCAGTGGTTTGGATCGGTGGACCTCTCAGGCGGCTTCGGCGCCATTGAAGGCAACGGGATTACGGACGACGGAGAGCCCATGATCCATGCTCTCGGCCGTGGAGAGTTCCTAATCGGCCATAAAACTGATAAGTTTGTTTGGAAATCCACCCTCAAGGGCAAGTGGGAGCCCAAGACCACTGACAATGCCCGTCTTTCTCTCAAGAAGGAGAATCTTGCCGCTGTGCAGAAGGCAGCCTCAACAAAGCCGCTTACAATCAGTTTAAAGGAGGATTTTCTGTGGAAGCCCACTGAGATGAGTAATTACGGCGCGTGGATACTCTATCAGTTTGACCATGACATGGCCACCAACCACTCCTTGAACATAAATGGCACCGGAGAGGCCTTAAATAATCTCTCTTACTACTATGAGGTTCCATCGAAGTATGACCACAAGATAGAAACAGGTTTCTCCAGCCATACGGAATTTGACGGTGGCCGAAAAATCCTCAACACCAACCTAAAGTTCCAGGCCGTCAACAGCCGGAAGTACAACACTTGGACGGCCGTCAAAACTGAAGACGACGGCAAGGGAGGCGCCCAGGTAGATTTAGATGAGGGTGTCAAGGGTTATGTGTGGAAGTACCGCATCACCCCCAACAGCACAGACTTCAAACTGGACGCAGACGTCAACTTCAAGATGAAGGTGCTTGACGGGGATATCGGCCTTAATATTATCCCCGGAGCGCGTATTACCACAGAGAACTCCCTGGACTTCAACAGCGGCGCCACCCGCATCAATTTCACCACAGAGGCCGTTGAAGAGCAGTGGAGGGATTCAACTTCCTTAAGGGAAAACTTCAACTTTTTCAGCCTCAAGGCGGAATCTTTCCTTGCGGCGGATTTTTCATGGAACAACATAGAGGCCCATGCCGATATTGCCACGCAGATTTATGGCCGCAGGCTCAATAACGACACCCACCAGCAGCCCTTAAAGATAAAAGGCGTCTATCCCGTTGGGAAGGCAAATATCAAGTGGAACATATCTCCCTGTCACTCAATCAATTTCAAGAATGAGATGACGGTGAAGCATCCGGAATACCTCAAGATATGCTGGTACGACCGCACCGCCGGCTACCTGGACCAGCTGTACAGGGGTAACGAGGACCTTCGTTCCCCGCAAACCATGCTGTACGGGCTGGATTACCAGTTCACCTACAGGCGCTTTGTGGCCAAGACCGGCATTTCCTTCAAGCACATCATGGACGAGATTGACCAGACATGGACCAATGAGGAGATTGATGGCCGAATGTACAAGGTGTTCCACTGGCTTAACTCGGCCGATAGCCGCTCCCTTGGACTGTCCCAGACTTTGGGCTGGCGCGGAAAGGTGATAGATGCAAACGCAGAGATTAAATACAACCGCTCCAGCAGAGTTGCCAAGAACAACGGCAATGTAAAAGACAGCTATGACTGGTGCTTCAAGGGAGATGTCACGGCCATCCTTGGAAAAGGGTGGAGCATGGGCGCAAACTTCAAGTATCAGAGTAAGGTTAAAACCTTCTTCACAATCTTTGATCAGTACTGTGAACTCAACGCCCGCGTCACCAAGGAGTTCAAGAAGTTTACCATCTTCCTGGAAGGCAAGGACCTTCTGGACCAGCCCACAGAAACCAGTTTCGAGTCAGATGAGCTGCAGGAGTACTGGGTTGAAGCTGTTCGCAACAACCGCCGCATGGTTATCCTTGGTGCAAAGTGGAACTTCTAGAAGCTACTCTATATACTTGGTGATAAGGCGCACTATGAGGCCCTGGAGGGATTCTACCTGGTACTCCCCTACCGTGGCTTCAATGTGGTCTCCGCCTACGCCGCTGTCGTCAGTGAGGAAGACGTACGTGCCGCCGGTGAGAATGGCGAACTGCCGACACATGAACTCGCACTCCTTTTCTCCTGAGCTGCAGAACACGGGAATGAGCTTGATGCCCCTTGCGGCAAATTCGGCCACGGAGTTCTGAAGGCTGGCTATTACACCCACGTGGTCCACGTGCGCGGGAGCGTCAAGGATGAGGAACGCCATCTTGGAATAGGCTGTGCCGTGCCACTGAAGGCTGGTAAGAGCCACCTCAAGGGCAGTGTGGACGGCCTCGGGGATGTCACCGCCGCCATCGGCATACTGCTCTCCGATATAATCCACTGTGGAATTGATATCCGTTGTGAAAGGAGAGTACTTGGTGAGGTAAGCATCTCCATCGGCATCCCTGTAAAAGACCGTTCCGGTGAAAATTGTACGCTGGGTTTCCATGAGAGACACCTTGGTGAGAATAAGCTTGAGGTCACTCTTGAGGAAGGCAATTTCATCTCCCATGGAGCCGGTGGCATCCACTATGAAGGCAATGTCCACATTATTGCCGAGAGACTGGTTTGCATCTACCACGTACTCATTCACTACCGGCTCCGTTGCGTCCCAGGCCCACACCTCAGGCACTCCTGAGCGATCCACGCCGTTAATGACCACGTGGCAGTTGGACGCTGTAACCTGATCCTGGACATCCGTCACGGCAAGCCAGAGATTTGCCTCTCCCTTGTTGTCCGTGACGGCCTGCCAATGGCATTTGTCTCCGCTTATGAGCTTAACGGGAAGGCCATTCACAGGCTTGCCCTCAGAATCCACGGTGCGAACGGCAATGCGTTTGGACGTATTGAGACCCCAGTAGGTGTTCATTTTGGAGTACTCACCGGTCATTACCTTACCCCAGAAATCCCAGTGCAGAAGGTCATTCCATTCTGCAGCAGTGATAACTCCGGCTTCACCGTCAAAGCTGCCACCCTGCCCGTTTCCGGAATCCCCGTCATAATCCCCCGCGGGATATGCATCAGATGGAGCGGCATAAGAGTAATCACCTTTCTCATAGTTAATATCTGACGGTTTGCTGCAAGCCAGGGCCACCAGTCCCAGCACTGCCAATATTGCAAGAATACGTGTTTTCATACTTTTGTCCAAATACATATTATAGATGCAATCCGGCCCTCTAACGTTGCACGGAGACCAGCGGCTCGCGGGCGGCGGAGTTGGCTCTGTAGTGGGAGGCGTAGAGGGACTCTATCACAACGGACGGGGCCTGGAAGGTGCCGGCGCGGGTGACAAAGAACTCTTCTGAGAGCTCAGTGTTTTCCTCAGGGTAGGAATCAAAGTAGTATTCCGTGGCCGATGCCTTCACGTTGCGGTACCCCTGCGGCACGAATCCCCACACGAAACCGCTGCGGAGAGGCCTGATGAAGCCGTAGCCAATGTGCCCGGAAAGCTGCTCCACGGGGTTCAGGGATGCTTCGCGCCCGGCGGTAACCTTCACGAAGGAGCGGTTTTCTCCGTTCCAGATCTTGTAAACAATGCGGATCTTGTCTCCAACCTTCACGGGGTCTCCGGGTTGGATCTCTGTTTCAGAGAGATCCCTCGACTGCGCTCGGGATGACAGGGAGGATACGAAGAAATGTCTCTCCACGGTGAAGCCGTTGCCGGCGGCCTTGATGTCCTTGAAGGGGGCGTTGTAGGTGGCCGAGAGAGCCAGCACCTTAGTATCAAGAACTGCCTTGGAGCCATCCAGGATGGAGGTTATGGCGTCTATGAAGGCCGGATCAGTATCCCATTTCTGGGTCTCTTTCTGGAGCATGAGCCAGAGGCGGATGCCGTCGGCGACAAGGGAAGGAGATACGCTCGCGGTGCTCGGTATGACAGAAGAAAGCAGGTCACACAGAAGCGCGTGGGCGTATGCCTCGCTTTCAAGGAGCCCCCTCCACGGCATAACGGCATTGGGATAATACCAGCCGCCGTCACGGTGCTCAACGGCATATTCCAGCAGGGAGGTAACATCGGCCTTAAGGGATTTTTTCATTTTGGCCGATGCAAGCGAAATGCCCCAGGCTTTGGCAAGTGCAATGCCTCCGTCCTTTTCAAGCAAGTTCTTGAGAGTGAGGAGCCTGCGGGCCTTGGAAAGGATTTGTCCCTGGAGGCCCCGGCCTTCCTTGGCCGAAGGAGTGAGGTAAGACTTGGCGTCTTTCTTGAACTGGGTAAAGCGGTCCTTTTCAGACTTGGTGGCAGCCTTTTCAGTAAACGGGACACTTGCGTACAGTGCCCTCACATGCATGTACTGGGCATCTGACAGCCAGCCGCACCAGTAAGGCTTCACGTCTCCAAACTGATTGGCATCCAGATATTTAACGGACGAGGTGAGGTCTGGAACCTCAAAGCCGCGGTCACGGAGCTTTGCAAAACGCTCCAGCACTACGGCGGTGATTATGGCCGATGACTTCATGCCCTCGAACCACCCGAAACCGCCGTCGGAGTTGCGGCAGGAGAGGATCTTAGGGAGCAAGTCTTCAGGAGATACACTCGCTTCGCTCGGTATGACAGTACTTTCACCCAGCCTTGAAGCCATAAGCTGGACATACCAGGCCTCGGAGAGGGAAAGGACGTCTGTGCCGGAAGGCTCAACGTGGGAAGGAATGGCGTCCTTCACCATGTCAAGGACGGTGATTTCCTTTAGGAGGGCGGCCGATCCCGGAACGTTCACAAAGCGGGAACGAAGCTCCGAAAGAAGGGCCTCACGGTCTTCTCCGGCATGCAGAACCGCCGAATGGGCCTCCGTAAGAGTCTGGGCCGCAGGGTAAACCGGGACGGTTACACGGACTGCGTCGGAGAAGTCAGCGGCGATGAACGCGGCGGTGAAAGATTCTTCGCTTCGCTCAGAATGACAGGAAGGGTCGCTCGGTATGACAACCGGGAACACCTTGGTGACGGTTTCACCGGCGGGGACGGTGACGGGGACCTGGGCGCTGCCGCCTTCCCACTGGAGGGCAACTACGCCGGAGACGGGGGCATCGGCCACGGAAGAAACCGTGACTGCAGCATTCCAAACGTCTCCTTCATAGAGGAAGCGGGGCTCCTCTATGGCCACCTTCACAGGAATGGTCACAAGCATCTCACCCTCCACAATGGCGTTTTTCATTGAAGGGCTGTGCGCATATACGCGTACATAATAGGTGGAGAGCTTGTCCGACGTGCGGAGGCTGAAGCTGAGGTTGCCGTCCTTGTCCGGCACAAGATGAGGCTGGAACGTTAGGGCCTGGAGGAATTCGCTGCGGATGGGAATGTCCTCCGGAATGCCTCCAATTTCATCGTCAGCGGCGTCATCGGCCAATTCATATTCGGCCGATTCCTCCATAACCGCCATGGCGGGCGCCGCGTCAAACATTACGCTCTTATTGCGGGCCATGGCAACGGTTTTGGTGCCGTAGGCTATCACGACGTCGTCATTGTATGTATTTCCAACGCTGCCGCAAACGGACAGGACATTCACCTGGGGCACGGAATAATCCCTCTGGTCCACCAGAGGCCAGTAGTTCACGGCAATTGCATCCATGCTCTTGTCCCAGGCAGCGGCAAGGGCCTCAACGCCGGGTTCAGTCTTGAGCGTAAAGGTGTACTCCCTTCCAGGATAAGCCTTGTCCTGGAAACTGGTGAAAGAAAGAGGCAGAGTGAGCTTGGTGCGGCTCCTGCGGTACTGCCTGTTATACTGAACAGCCTTTCCGTGGATGAAATAGAACACCTGCAGACGCACGGCATCCGGCCAGGATTCGCTGTAAGTTATGCCGATATTCTGAAGCTTTCCGTCCTTAGCGGTAAAACGGGTGGTCTCAAGGACCTCGCTGTCCTTTCCGTAGACGGTGGCTATTGCCCAGGCGTCACCATCGGCCGATCCAATAACCGCCTCAATGCGGTTATCCACGGTTGAAGGGCCGCCGATGAAAAGCCGCGAGCCTTCCACATTAAGGTTCTTTTCTCCGGGAAGGAGCACAAGGACCTTGGTCTCAGTGCTGTCCTCCACCACTTTTCCGTTTTCAAGGGTTACCTTGACGGCGCCTTTGACGGTATAGAGGCCGCTCTTACTGACGGGGATGGCAACTTCCTGCCCTGAAGGGGCCGAGCCTATCTTTTCCTCCCCAAGGTAATATGTCACATCCAGCGGGACGGGATTGCCTTCCGAATCCTTTGCCTGGAACTTGGCGCGGATCTCACTGCCACGGACAACGCGGGTGGATTCTTGCCTCCAACGCCAGTATCGGCCGGTCTCTCCGGGAAGGACAAATTCCGCATCCTCTGTGCCCTGGACGCTGATTTCCACCTCAAGCTCATCTCCAACATAGAAGCTGTCTGTGAAGGAGAGGGTTTCACCTGTGGTGTCTGTGATTGTCACCTCTGCGTGGTAATAGCCTTCTTCATTAGCGGGAACTTCAAAACTGAAAATGCCGTCAGAAGCAAGCGTAATCTCCTTCTCAAACACGTTCTCATCTCCCCAAAGATCAACGTTGATACGGGCAGTGGCGCCGCTGAGGCCGTGGCCGGAGTAACTTGTAACCTTGCCGCTCACAGGGACCTTGGAGCCTACCATGTAAAGCTCCTTACGGGTGTCAAAGGTAAGGTCAAAGGTGGGAAGTACAAATTCATCTACGCGGAAATAATCCCAATCCAGTGACTTGGAACCTTCCTTAATTTCAATTGAGAACATACCGTTGCGGAGGCCTTCCGGAAGCTTGAATGCGCCGCTTGCCGATCCCCATTCATTGGTTTTCACCTGCAGGGATTCCAGATGGTTATGCTCACTGTCATAGAGCTTCACCTCCAGCTTCTTGCCGGAGCAAACCTGCATCTTGAGCATAGGGTCTCCCTTGAAGAGGACCAGCTTGAACTGCATGGTGTCACCGGGGTTGTAGGCGCCCCTGTCACGGTAAATATTGCAGCAGACATCCGTTGCAGCCTTGTAAGTTGCGGGCTCCCTGTTAATGCTTACCCCACGTGAACGGCGGTCTCCGCTCACGGCAACAAGGGTGTAATAAGTCTTGGGATGAGAATCAATTACCTTGTTTACGGCAGCAGGGAGTTTGGTAAAGCCGTCCAGCTTTACGGTAGAATTTGCCACCTCAGTGTCTCCCTTCTTAAGAATGAGCTGCACCTTGGAGAGGGGCTTCCCGGAGTCATAATCTGCCACATACACTTTCCTGCCCTCTGCGTCTGTGCGGGTGGCAATGGAAAGGGTAAACTGCTCATAAGTTTCCATGGCCGATATTTTCCCGTTCACGGCCTCCGCCCTATAGATTCCGTCAGGAAGGGCCGGAAGGGCAAGGCGAAGGGTATCACGGACGTAGAAACTGCAGGTGGGATTCTGGGCATTCCATGTTGTAACAACAGTTTTTCCGTTATAGAGCTTTACCGTTGCGGATGAAAGGTTACGGAAAAGGATCGTCACGGCCTCCTTGTCTATCCTGAGGTCCAAATCCTTGGAAGTGAGGCGTTCAGAGAGGGCTTGAGTGGAAGTATATTTCTGGGCTATTGTCTTTTCCGTGCCCTTGAATGCGGCGCGGCGGGCTTCAAAGTCCTTGCATTTATCATACAGGGCCTTAAACTCCGCCGATTTTGCCTCCTTGCTTTCATCAAGCTCCCACATTTCCCTTTCCAGGATGTCTCCTTCAGGGAAAAGGGCAAAGGCAGTGCCGGGATAGGCGTCCTGAAGCTCCTTCAGGGCTTTGCGCTTTTCTGCGCGTTCCGCAGTGGTATTGTATTTTCGGCCTAAAAGATAATATTTAAGGGCACCCTCCTGGGGGTATTTCCCCGCCACAAGCTTCTCCAGAGCCTCTACAACGGGCTCAGAGTACCTGCCGTTAAGAAGACGCCAGTGGGCCCATTCCTCATCTGATTCCACAAACTCCACAAGGGCTCCGCCAAGAAAACTCCCCATGCCGCGGTGAAGGGCAGGATTATTGCCCTCCAGGGGATTCTTCTGAAGGAAGGCCCAAAGCTCTTCCTGCCCCACGCCCTTCCACTCATCCATCCAGAGGAAGGTGACAATGGGGCAATCAAACTCCTCTACTTCCTTTGCAAGGGCCTCACGGAGGGGTTCACGCTGCTTCCAGTCACGGCGCTCCGCGGCGTACACGTACTTTGTTGCCGCATCCCAGAAATCTACCGGAAGGCGTTTTTCCATGGCCTCCTTCTTGATCTGGGCCAGGATGGAAGCTTCCTTTTGGGGGAGATCGGCCTTTGCGGCCTCATCGTATTTTGCCCAAAGGGCAGTTAAGGTGTGACCGTCAGACATTGTAGACGCGTTTATGGCTCCGGCCCCGGCGAGGGCAAGAAGCAGAGTGATTATTAATTTTTTCATGTCTTGAATTCATTTCAAGAATTGTGCTATTGAAAAAGTGGCAGGGCTTCAGACACCACAAAAGTGCTGCCTCCTATGTATATTACGGTATCTTTTGAGGCCTCTGTAAGTGCCTTCCTAACGGCATCAGGGACACTTTCAATGGCCTCTGCGGGGGCGTCCCACTTTGCAAGGATATCCTTTGCCGGAAGGGCGCGGGGAATAGCCGGAGCCGTGAAAATGTAGCGGGCGTTACGCGGCATGATGGGAATAATGGCGTCAAGGTCCTTATCCGCCATAATGCCGTACACTATTATGAGGGGCCTGTTCATAGCCTCCAGCTGGGCAAAGTTATGCCTCAGGGCATGGGCGTTGTGGCCGATATCGGCAATCACCAGCGGCTCCTTTCTAAGGCGCTCCCACCTGCCGTGGAAATCCATGTTACGGGCGGCGTGGATTATGCCGTCAAGGACCTTTTCGTCTTTAATGCCGATGATATCCAGCGCGGCAAGGACGGTCCGGAGGTTCTTCCTTTGGATTTCCGCCCCAAGGTCCATGGCCGGGAGAATCTCTTCACGCCTGCCCCAGAAGGGAGGGGTCATTCCCTCCGCAAAAAAGAGGGGGCAAAGCCCGGAGGCCTTTTCTTCAAAGACCTTACGCGTCTCATCCGTGGCCTCTCCTATGAGCGCAGGGACGCCAGGCTTAAATATTCCGGCCTTTTCCGCAGCAATTTTTTCAAGCGTATCTCCAAGAAGGGCCATGTGGTCATAACCTATTGAAGTAACTATTGTAAGGGCCGGCTTCTCAAGGATGTTTGTGGAGTCAAGGCGCCCCCCAAGACCGGTTTCTATTACCGCAATATCCACTCCGGAATCCGCAAAAAACTTAAATGCAAGCCCGGTGGTGATTTCAAAGAATGAAAGACCGTTTTCCTCTATCCACGGCATCCAGGAAGTCAGTTGTTTGAAGACGTACTCCCTTGGAATGAGACTGTCAATAGATTCTTCGCTTCGCTCAGAATGACAATTGTCATCCTGAGGGACGGCAGTCCCGAAGGATCTAATCCTTTCCCTGAAATCAAGGATATGCGGGGACGTGAAAAGGCCTGTTTTAAACCCACAGGAAGTAAGGGCGCTGGCCAGTAAATTTGCTACGCTACCCTTACCGTTGGTACCGGCAATGTGAATAGCTTTAAACTGCCGGGAAGGGTAACCCAAATAGCTGTCAAAAGCCCGCATTCTGTCCAGGCCGGGCTTATAGGCGCCTTCCGTGAATCCATTATTCTGGACAGACGGGAAGCGGCGGAAAATATCCTCCAAAAGGGCGCTATAGCTATCTTCACTGAATACCATAACACAAAGTTAAGATTTTTTTACTATCTTTGACTGCTATGACAGAACTCCTGAACGCTTCCTACATCCTGGACGGAGTGCCCATGCCGCTCTCCCCTGCCAAAATGCTTCGTGAGTGCACCGTAGAACCGCCCCTTGAACCGGACGGAGACCCTTCCACCGTGGCCGACGAACACCTGGACCAGGAGCCCCGTGGCTTTGAATTCACGGAAAAGGACATAGAATCCTATGCCAGGGCCGTAGAGGGGTTCAAACGCAGTTTACCGCTCAGGTTCTCAGGCCCCTATACCGCAGGAAAGGTGGCCCAGGCCCTTCTGGACGCCATCTGGATGAACGGACATTTCCGGATGGGAGACCTTACTCTTAAGGCCGACTGGAAGTGGAAAGACTCCCCTATCGGCCTTCCTGCAGCCTTTTATGATTCCGTAGAGGCCGCCTGCGGGTACATAGACTCCCTTGGCGTAAAGATTTCCCAGTATGGCCTTACTTCCGGAACTCCTTCCGTGACATTCAAAGCCACCACTGTAGCGGAGGAAGATGCCCCTGAAGACGAAGACAGCCTCCTCAGGGAGCTCCCATACCGCACCGCAAATCCGCGCATTTCCCGCCGCCGCAAGGTGGGAGCGTCCTTTGCCCCGGAAGCATCGGACTGGATCATATACATTCCCTTCGACAGCTGTGATTACCGCCTTGGCGGGTCTTCGCTGGCAGAGGCTGTGGGAGCTTCTCCATCGGCCCCTCCGGAAATTGGGGACGCAGATTATTTCATTGACTGCTATGAGGTTGTGCGTGAACTTGTGGAAGACGGCATTGTGAAAGCCGGAATCACCGTTGGAGAAGGCGGACTGCTCCCTGCACTCCGCGCAATGTGCAGTGCCGGAACAGGCGCAGAGATATGTATAGCAGATATTTGCAAGGCTTACGGAGATGAACTCCCCGTGCGCGTCCTGTTCTCTGAGGTCCCCGGCGTCATTCTTCAAATTGCGGATATAGACTACGATTACGTAGACGCAGAACTCATTCTCCAGGACGTAGTGTACTTCCCGCTGGGGCACCCCGTTCCGGGCAAGGCATACGTGGAACTCACAGAGCACACAGACCTCCCCCACATACTTGAGTCCCTCATGAGCTCAATGGAAGGGGAAGACTAACCCCATAACACACTATGGCCAAAATATTTGTCTTAGACACAAACATCATCCTCCACGACTTCAATGCCGTGAAGCAGTTCCAGGACAATGACATTGTGATTCCAATTGCCGTCATTGAGGAGCTGGACAAGTTCAAGAAGGGTGA
>JAFZML010000048.1 GCA_017553255.1 Bacteroidales bacterium
ACCGCAAGTACTCTGAGATAATGGAAACGGGGAAGTATTCTGAATCTAAGGCCGATAAAGAAGCTGCCTCATTCGTGAAGCAGAAGATAGATTCCGCCAAGTGGTTCATTGAGGCCCTGCGCCAGAGGCAGAACACCCTGGAAAGCACTATGCGCGCCATCCTGGAGTACCAGCATGATTACTTCATAGACGGGGATGAATCTTCCCTTAAGCCCATGGTTCTCAAGGACATAGCAGAGCGCACCGGCTTTGATATCTCCACAATCTCCCGCGTTGTGAACAGTAAGTGGATAGAGACCCACTTCGGCATATTCCCGCTCAAATATTTCTTCTCTGAAGGCCTTGAAAACTCTGAGGGTGAGGAGGTTTCCACCCGTGAAATAAAGAAGGCCTTGAAGGAAATGGTGGACGCAGAGGATAAACACAATCCTCTCACGGACGACGAACTTGTAGACGGCCTTGCCGCCAAGGGCTACAAGGTTGCCCGCCGCACCATAGCAAAGTACAGGGCCCTTCTGGATATCCCCAAGGCCCGCCTTCGCAGGGAACTTTAGCTATTTACAGATTAGGGTTGCCGATGTAGCGTCGGTGACGGTGACATCCGTGTAATCTCCCTTCCGGAGGTTGCCGGCGGGGAAAACGCACATCATATTGTTGGAGGCACGGCCGCAGAGCATACTGGGGTCACGTTTTGAAGGGCCTTCCACCAGAACGTGCACGGTTTTCCCTATCTGGGAACGATAGCGCTCCAGGGACTTACGGCTTTGAAGCTCAATTATTTCGTTGAGGCGACGGTTCTTGACATCGGCGGGGACGTCGTCCTTCATTGTGCGGTTTGCAAGGGTGCCGGGGCGGTCTGAGTAGGCAAACATGAAGGCCCAGTCAAAGCCCACTTCCTCCATAAGGCTCATTGTGAGGGCGTGGTCTTCCTCCGTTTCCGTGCAGAATCCCGCAATCACATCCGTTGTGAGCCCGCAGTCAGGCATAACCTCACGTATCTTTGAAACCCTTTCCAGATACCACTCACGGTCATATTTGCGCCTCATGAGCTCCAGCATACGGGAGCTTCCGGACTGGACCGGGAGATGGATGTGGCGGCAGATATTTGGCTTTGAAGCCATAGTGTATATAACTTCGTCGGAGATGTCCTTGGGGTGGGAAGTGGCAAAACGGACGCGAAGATCCGGGGCAATATCGGCCACACGGGCAAGCAGCTGCGCAAAGGTAACCGTCTCTGTCTCAGATTTATAAAGGTAGCTGTCCACATTCTGTCCAAGAAGCGTCACCTCCTTGTAACCTTTCCGGTAAACGTCGCAGGCCTCACGTACAATTGAATTGGCGTCACGGGAACGCTCCGCCCCGCGGGTATAGGGCACAACGCAGTATGAGCAAACGTTATTGCATCCGCGCATGATGGAGATGAAGGCCGATATCCCGTTCTTGTCCGTACGCACCGGGGTGATATCGGCATAGGTTTCCTCACGGGATAGGAGAACGTCCATCTGGGGATGGTCCGGGGTTATGGCTTCCAGAAGGCGGGGGAGGCTGCGGTATGCGTCCGGGCCCACCACAAGGTCCACCTTGCGGGTGTCCAGCAGCTTGTCCTTCAGGCGCTCTGCCATGCAGCCAACAATGCCCACAAGCACTCCAGGGCGGGATTTCCGCTGCTGGTTGAACACCTCTATACGGCCCCAGATGCGCTGCTCTGCGTTGTCACGGATGGAGCAGGTGTTGGCCATGATAAGATTGGCCTCCTCCATGATTTCCGTGCGCTCATAGCCGGCACCCTCCAGTATAGCGAATATAACCTCGGTGTCATTGACGTTCATCTGACACCCGTATGTCTCTATGTATACCTTTTTCATCGGGCACAAAGGTACGCATTTTTTGGGGAATTGCTAGCCCACAACCGTGCGGCAGTCGTCAGAGAATGAGAAGAAGGAGTCCTCCGCCACCACAATGTGGTCCAGGAG
>JAFZML010000049.1 GCA_017553255.1 Bacteroidales bacterium
CACCATAAACAACGCCAGATCTTCAGACGCCGAGGACAGCATGAGCGCGCTCAGCGGCATAACGGAAGGCTATGATGTCACGCTCAAGAAGGAGACGGCCGATGCCTGGTATCTGCTGTGCAGCAAGTCAAAGACCAACACCAACAAGGACGATCCAAAAAAGATGGACCTGGTTGTATCCAAGTCCACCTTTCTTCCTATAAGCCACTCTGTTACCATGAAGGGCGTAACTGTAACCCTTCACAGCTTTAACCTTGGTGTCACTGAGGATGAGGTCACGTTTGACCCTTCCCAGTATGCCGATGCCAAGATTATTGACCAGAGGTAGTCATTTTTGACTTGAAGAAACTGATATAGCCGGAATCCCATCCGCTGGGGTATGCGTGACCCATATCAGGGTAGAAGGTCATCTGTTTATCGGCCTCAGGGGTGAGGGCGTTGTTGTAAGGAGCTATGTTTGTGTGAGGCGGGCAGATGTTGTCCTGAAGGCCGATGGCGGCAATAATGGGACAGGAGACGGTGGTTGCAAGGTTCTTGGTGTCGAAGTAGGACATGAACTCATACATCTCAGAATCTGTCCAGCCAAGGGCCTTCTTGCAGTTCTGGGCCATACCGGGGAAACCGCCGCCCTCGTTGGGAACAATGGTGAAATAATCCGGGAAGTCTCCCATAAATGCAACGGCCGCCGCAATGGCACGTACGGGGTATTCCTTGCTGAGCGACGCCGCCGCGTATGAGAACGCGCCGCCCTGGCTCATTCCTTCCACAAAGACGTTGTCCATATCAATTCGGCCTTTAACCCTGCTGTCCTGGGACAGGGCAAGGAAACGGATGCCCTGGACGCAGTCCATATATGCTCCGCGGTAATAGTAGCTGTCCTTTTCACCGAAGTTTATTGTGAACCACTGCTTGCTGTAAGGGTTTACAAAGTCCATGTCTACGCCGTCCTGCCTCAGATTCTTGGCGCGGGCGTTGATGCGCTGGCCGCGGGTGGAAAGCCAAAGGTGGGCGAATTCGGCATTGCCGGAGGGCAGTTCCAGCATTGTTGTGCCGGGGAAATCGTCATAACCGTAATAATGGACAATGACAGGGTAAGGGCCGCCTGTCTTTGGCGGTTCTATGTAGTAGCCGCGGATTGTTACTGGCTCCCCTTCCAGACCGTCCGGGATGGACTGCATCTCCACCAGATACGTTCCCTGCCTGCTGGTTTGGATAAAGTTATCATTGATGTCTATGGCCTTAAGCTGGCTATATGCGTCCTCCCAGAACTTGCCGAAATCCGGCTGCATATCAGGGGCCGATTCTATCTGGAAAGGATCTATGCCGAAAGGCCTTGCGGCCAGATAAGTTTTCCTCCCTACCTTGCCGGTGGCCTTGTAGAAGCCCGGTTCAAGGTTTTCTTCCGGGGTAAGAGTTACATCGGCGCTGCCCTTGGCGGGAACCTCCTTTTCAATTTCCATGGACACGCGTTTCTTGCTTTTGTCTGTAAGGATGTTGAAAGTGATTTCTGCAGTTGCGGCAACCGCATTGGGATTATTGAGGTGAAGGGTAAAGACCGGCTTTCCCTGGAAAATATAATTGGCCGAACCGGATTGTACGCTGAATGTAAAAGGCTCAAGCTCTACCTCAGGGTCCTGGTTCTCTTCCGGGTCCTGGTTTTCTTCCGGGGTTTGTTCCTCCTGGGCGGGCGCCGGCGCGCAGGCAAACGTTACCGCCAGTGCCAGAATGGCCGATACAAGTGGAAAAGTCAGTCTCTTAATCATAGTCATTACGGTTTATGATGATAAAGGTAAAGATTATTTGGCATAATACAATGGTTTTTTGTAGCTTTGTGGAAGACTAATCCACTTGAAATGAGTTACGAAGCATCCCCGGAGCGCTACAGCTCCATGCAGTACCGCAGGTGCGGAAGGTCCGGTATAGACATCCCCGCAATCACGCTTGGCCTTTGGCAGAATTTTGGAACGGAAACGCCCTTTGAGCGCATTCAGGAAATGGCTCACTTTGCCTTTGACAAGGGTATCTGCCACTTTGACCTTGCCAACAACTACGGCCCGGTGCCGGGTGCCGCAGAGGAAAACTTCGGCAAACTGCTCACCTCTTCCTTCAAGCCGTACAGGGATGAACTTTTCATCTCCACCAAGGCCGGATATCTCATGTGGCCTGGGCCGTACGGAGAATGGGGCTCCCGTAAGTATCTCATTTCCAGCCTGGATCAAAGCCTGAAAAGGATGAAACTGGATTACGTGGACCTTTTCTACACGCACAGGTATGACCCCCGCACGCCACTGGATGAAACCCTGCAGGCCCTTGTGGACATTGTGCACCAGGGGAAGGCGCTGTACGTGGGCGTTTCACGCTACCCCAAGCAGGCCGCAGTGTACGCTTACAATTATCTCATTTCACATGAAACGCCGTGCCTGCTGTTCCAGGACCGCTACAATATAATTGACCGTATGCCGGAGCGTGAGGACCTTGTGTCCCTGGCCGGAGAGGCCGGAGCGGGCTTTATCCCCTTCTCTCCCCTGCAGCAGGGCCTGCTTTCAGACCGCTACCTTGACGGCGGCATCCCTTCCGGATCCAGAATGTCCAAGAGCGGGTCACTGAGGCCGGAAATCCTTACCCAGACCATGCTGGAAGCCCTCCGCGGCCTCCGGGAAATTGCCCGCGGCCGTGGCCAGACTCTTGCCCAGATGTCACTGGCATGGCTCCTTGCAAAGCCTCACATCACATCCGTGCTGCTTGGTGCAAGTTCAGTTAAACAGCTTTCAGAGGACCTTGGTGCGCTTAATAACACCACCTTCTCAACAGAAGAGCTGGCCGCAATAGACCAGCTCTCAAAACCCATCCAGATTACAGACAGGGTGTAAGTGGTTCATCGGCCAGCCTTAAGAGATACTGCCCGTATTGGTTTTTTGCCATGGGGGCGGCTATTTCGCGCAGCTGGGCGGGCGTAATCCAACCCTTGCTGAGGCCTATTCCTTCAAGGCACGCAACCTTGAGGCCCTGGCGTTTTTCTATGGTTTCAATGTAGATGGAGGCCTCGGCCAGGGAATCATGGGTGCCGGTGTCAAGCCAGGCAAAGCCCCTTCCAAGAGTCTGGACCTTCAGGAGGCCTTCTTTCAGGAAATCCTGGTTCACGGACGTTATTTCAAGCTCTCCGCGGGCCGATGGCTTAACATTCTGGGCCACCTCCACCACTTTGTTGGGATAGAAGTACAGGCCCACAACGGCGTAATTGCTCTTGGGATTCTTGGGCTTTTCCTCTATGGAGAGGCAGTTCCCCTCCTTGTCAAATTCGGCCACTCCATACCTCTCAGGGTCACTTACCCAATAGCCGAAGACGGTGGCCTTGCCGTCTTCCTCCGCGGTACGGACAGCCTCCGTGAGAAGCCCCGTGAAGCCCGCGCCATGGAAAATATTGTCTCCAAGCACAAGGCAGGCGGAATCTTTGCCAATAAAATCCTTCCCAATGATGAATGCCTGCGCCAGGCCGTCCGGAGATGGCTGCTCTGCGTACTGGAGATTTATGCCGAAGCTGGAGCCGTCTCCAAGCAGGCGCCTGAACGCCGGGAGGTCCTGGGGTGTGGAAATGAGGAGGATGTCCCTTATCCCGGCAAGCATGAGGGCGCTTATGGGATAATACACCATGGGTTTGTCATATATGGGCAGAAGCTGCTTGCTAACGCCTTTGGTGATGGGATACAGGCGCGTTCCGGAGCCGCCTGCAAGAACAATTCCTTTCATCTTCTATTAATTTTTGCAAAGATATAACTTTTTGGGGAGTTCCGCCTCAATGAGGGGAAGAAGCTGGAGATCTGCGGGGAGCCATTGGACGCTTTGGAGGTCTTCTGCCTTGAGCCAACGTGCAGCCTCGTGCTCATTGAGGTGCATCTGTGCCGCTTCCAGCGTACACACGTAGCAGTGCATGGTGAGATGGAATTCAGGGTAATCCCAATCTATGGTTTTGAGGAGGTTGTGAACAATTATTGTGGCATCCAGTTCCTCCTTGATTTCACGTCTGAGGGCTTCCTCAGGGGTTTCTCCCTCTTCCCTTTTACCCCCTGGGAATTCCCACCAGTCCTTCCAAGGGCCGTATCCACGCTGGGTGGCGAACACCTTGCCGTCCCTGATGATGATGGCGGCTACAACCTCTATGGCTTTCTTTCCGGAGAGGTACCGGGCCCTCTCCTCCGGTGTGAACTTCTCTATGGCATACCGGAGCATTGTCCGGGGCATGGTACGGTAACGGGGCTGCAGCCAGGCTTCAAGGGCCGGCTTATCACGTTTGCCGGCTTCCCTCAGGAGCCAGCCCACGGCCTTGTGGATGAGGTCATGGGGGTGGTGAAGGAGGATATCGGCAATACGGAAAGTGTCTTCAAGCTGGCCGTTGCGGATGAAGGTCATGGTGCTCACAATGCCTATTCTCTGCTCCCAGATGGTGCGGCCGCTGCGGGCAAGGTCATAGAGGAGCGTCCGGTCCTTGTCCAGGAGCCACTGCCCCAGAAGCGGGTAGCAGCTAAGGTCCACCAGGTCCCAGTTGTTTATCCCCTCCGTGTGGGAGAGGTAGAAGTCTATGCACTGCTCCTGGAGATGCCCGGTCGGGGCCGGGCATGACGGGTCTGGGGTAGTCACCCCCGACGGTCCCCCCGTCACCTCCGACCTGATTGGGGGTCTCTTGCCGACGTGCCGGAAGATTTCCACCAGGGTAAGGAGGGCGGCGAGACGGACCTCATGGTAAGGGCTGGCAATGCACTCCTCAAGGTCCTGGAAGGAGGTTTCTTTCCAGCATTCCTTCACCACGGTGCGGGTGACGGGAACCTTGATTCCAAGGAACTTATCCCCTTCCCCGTACTGGCCGGGGCCGGTTTTGAAAAAGCGGGAAAGGCCCGGAACCTCTGCGGGGCAGGCCTTTGAAAGCATCCGGTTCAGAAGGACATTCATAGCTTTTTTGCCAGCATTACCGCGGCGGCACCAACGGCTACTGCCAGGGCGCACACTATTACTTCAAGAGCCACCATGCTCACGGCTTTCATAAGGAGCACGGCGCTGGCATCTACCAGGAAATGCAGCAGGATTGCGGCCGGGAACAGCCACAGCCATTTGCCGCCTTTTCGCACCGCCGTCCAAACAAATACGGACAGTCCAAGCTGGAGAATTATGGCCGACGCCCTCTCCCAAAGCCCCGTCAGGAACGTTCCCGGGGTGGAAGTCTCAAACTGTGCAAACGTCCCCTGCATCTGGGCCTGGGCTTCGGAGGGGACGGCGGAAAGGATTGTATCGGCCTGACCCAAATTGATCATTACGGCAATGACAAGATTGGAAATCATTGACAGGCCGAAGATAATGAGCATTTCAGCGCCGCCGTGGCCAACGCCGTATGCCACTGCGGTCTTTGCGCCGGAAGGTTCCTTTCCCAGGAGGTATTTCATTGCAAGGAAGCGGCCGCTTTCCTCAAAGATTCCGGCGGCAAGACCTCCGTAAAGTGCATAGTACCAGACATTTCCCATAATAGCCGGGCCGTGGGGGCCCTTCAGCACCACCTGATGCAGGATGGTTTCCAGGATAAGCGCAAATACAATGAAAACCCCGGCGCCAAGGAGGATAGTAGTGGGCTTCACCTGATACTTTTTCACCATCCACCAGCCAAGGAGAATTGGAGTGGCAATGCCCAGGATGGCGCAAATGGAAATAGTGATTATTGATGCTGTTGGTACCATATTCTATAGCATTTTCAGGGCCTTTGAAAGCTGGTCCGGGCAGCTGGTGCCGCGGCCCTTGCAGTTGATGCCTTCAAGGCGGGAGATTACATCGGCCTTATTCATTCCCTCTATCAGGGCTCCAATTCCCTGGAGGTTGCCGTGGCAGCCGCCGGTGTAACGAACGCTTTTCACGATGTCCCCTTCCATCTCAATGTCTATTTGCCTGGAACACACCGCCCCGCAAGTCTGGAAAGAGGCTTTTCTCACGCCGCCTTCCGTGATGTCGGATATTTTGGTTACTTCAAACATAGTTTTTTCCTGGGTAGTGATGGTAGTGTCCCGAATTTTGGGACACTGCCTTCAAAATCGGCCTTTTTTGACGGTACTGTCCCGTTTTTGGGGACACTACCATCACTCATTATTATGATCAATGGTGTATAGATTGCCTTTCCGGACAATCACGTTCTGATTTTCATAGGGTTTGTCTTCAGAAACCTTCTTGGTACGGAAGGTCTGGTACTTGATTTTCAGAAGGTCACTCATCCTTGGATCTGCGAACATAGCTGCCGCAGACCCAAAGTAAATGTGTTCACGGGTGTCCTTGACCTCCACGTGAATGATGGTTCTGTGATGGATTAACATATTGCTGTAAAACAAATATACCGCTTTTCTACAAAAAATCAAAAAAAGTTGCAGGTGTGTCTACTGTTTATTATATTTGTAGAGCCGGGCAAAAGTGCCGGGAGATTGATATGAAAAGGATTTATTTGCTCAGCACGGAACATTTGGAAGATGGCCTGTGGTTCCGGGATCAGGAAGATTTTGCAGTGGCCATGAACTACGTTGCAATAGAAGCTGCGCTGCACCCTGAAGTTGTGGTGCTGGCGTTTATTCTTATGTCAAATCATGTGCACTTTGTTCTGAAAGGCACCAGAAAAGATGTAACAGTTTTTTTGAACAACTTCAAAAAACGCTATTCAATCTATTACGGGCGCAAGTGGGGTGTAAAGGAATTTTTAAGGGGTAACGGTCTGGACATCAAAGAGATTCCATACTCGGAGGAAGCCGTGGAAAAGGCCATTGCATATGTCCTCATGAACTCAGTGGCTGCAGGAATATGCGCCCACGCCAGCCAGTACCCATGGGGCGCCGGAAACGTTTTCTTCTCCCCCACTCAATTTGCAGGAAGGCCCATCTCCGGCATTTCAGGCCGCCAGCGGAAAAGTCTCCTTCACAGTGAATGTGATGATATCCCCGGAAACTGGGTAATCGGGGATGGCGGATACATACTGCCCACTTCATATATAGATGTTAAAGGTGTGGAGTCCATCTTCCGCACTCCGCAAAGGATGAACTACTTCCTAAACAATTCTTCCAAAGCCCGTAAGCGGCTGGAGTATTCAGATTCCAACCTGCCCGCGTTTCGTGACCAGACCATACTGACCACTTTGCCGGATCTTTTGAGGAGCCTTTTCCACAAAGAGAGTTTTGAACAACTTGGTGAGGATGAGCAGGCAGAATTTGCCCGCCAAATCCGCTTCCGTTTCAGCGCAGACGCCACCCAGATTGCACGTGTATGCGGAATCACGTATGCCCGTGCTGCACACCTTCTGGACAGCATGTGACAGGAAGTGATGGTAGTGTCCCATTTTTGGGGACACCTCTGTCAAAATCGGCCTTTTTTGATGGTACTGTCCCAGTTTTAGGGACACTACCATCACTTTTACTTTGGAAGAGCCAAAGGAAACGCGTATATTTGGACTGTGAATAGTGAGAAACATAAGTTTGAGCTGGTTCTGTGGGACCTGGACGGGACGCTGATTGACACGCTGGAGGATCTTGCCGCCGCGGTGAATCACGCCCTGGCCCTCAGGGGTTTACCCCTCCACGCTGTGGATGAATACCGGAAAATGGTGGGGCACGGGGTCCGGAACCTTGTGAGGCAGGCGGTGGAGGCAGCGGTTCAGAAGACCCCCGATCAGGTCGGGGGTGACGACGGGAGAGCGGTCCGGGGTGACGACGGGAGAGCGGTCGGGGGTGACGGAGCGGCGGAAGGGCAGCAGCTGCGTGCGTCAGGATTGCGAATGCTGAAGGAAATTGGTTTTTCGGGCACCGTCCCGAAAAATAATTTCATTCAGCTGCAAGACGGGCAGCTGATGCCGGAGTATATTGATGCGGCGCTGGAGGACTTCAAGGAGTACTACAAGGCGCACATTGATGTGCATACAAGGCCGTACCCGGGGATGCAGGAGCTGCTCACGGAGCTGCAGGGAGAAGGCGTGAAGATGGCGGTGGTTTCCAACAAGTTTCAGGAAGGGACGGAGCACCTGATCAGGGAGTTTTTCCCTGATATAGAGTTTGTTGCAATTCTGGGAAACAGGCCGGGGTATCCTCTGAAGCCGGACCCGGAGATTGTGCGGGAGGTGCTGGAAAAAGCGGCTGTGGAGAAGGAGAGCGCCATTCTGGTTGGAGACTCCCCCACCGATATGCGCACGGCGGCAAATGGCGGCATTGAGGCAGTGGCGGTAAGCTGGGGGTACCGGACCGTGGAGGAACTGGCCAGGGCCGGGGTTGCGGCTGAAGCCGCTGCTGGGCCAAACACAGAGGTCGGTTCCGCGAGAGCCCAGACCGGCCCTGTGGCTAAAAACCGCATAGTACATTCAGTGGAAGAATTAAGAAATGTTTTACGTAAGTGAACCTATAGAGACGGCGCCGGAGAGGTATTTATCGGCCTTGCAAGAAACTGTGTATGAGACGTTTGCCGCAAAGGGCATCCCTTTTACGCGCGTGGATACGGACCCCGGGATTACCATGGAGGACTGCCAGCACATTGACGCGAAAATTGGCGTGCATATTGTCAAGACCATCTTCCTTTGCAACAGGCAGCAGACGGAGTTCTACCTGTACGTAACGCTGGACTGTAAACCCTTTGTAACCAGGGACTTCTGCGCTGCTATGGGCGGGATTCCCAGGGTGTCTTTTGCCGGGGCCGATAAACTTTGGGAGCTCACGGGCGTAGAGGTGGGCGCTACAACTATCCTCAGCGCCGTGCTGCCTCAGGCGGCGGGCGTTCACCTTGTGATGGACGGGGACATTGCGGAATCGGAGTGGTTTGCCTGCACTGACGGCACCGCCACCTGCTTTGTAAAAATCCGGACGCGGGATTTACTGGATAAGTACCTGGAAGGCAAAAAGTTAACTATCATATAAAATGGAAATCATTGAGCTGAATA
>JAFZML010000050.1 GCA_017553255.1 Bacteroidales bacterium
GAGGCAGGTGGAGAGCATGTGGCGGTCTGTGCGGATGGATAAGGCCTCCGGAATGTCCGTAGCAATACGGACAGATTTCTCTGACGCGGCAGAGTGCATCAGGGAAACCACTCCGGAGACCAGATCCGCAAGATTCTCTTCAGTGAATACGGGCTCCAGGACGCCTTTCTGATTGACGGACCACATGAGGATGTTCTCCAGCATGGCCGATGTATGCTCCGCCTCCGCCCCTATTGCCCGTATGCCGTCCCGGAGCTTATTCTCAGGGGCCTGGCTCAGCGACGATGCCAGCGTGCGCATCCCGTTCACCGGCCCGCGGAGGTCATGGGAAATTATGCCGAAGAACCTGTTCCTGGTTTCAAGCTCCTCCTGCAGGAGAGCGGCCCTCTGGCGGTTTTCCCGGTAGCGGACAAGAAGCCATATGCCTCCCGCCACGATGAGGGCATATAGAATAAGGAAGGGCCAGCGCAGAAGAAGGGGAGGCCTTACCCTGATGATGCGGGTGGATGATTCTCCCTTTTCCCATCGGCCGAAAATATCCGATGTCTGCTCCTGGAGGGTGTACCTGCCCGGGATAATTTTGTCCGGAAGGCCGTTGAAGCTTTCATAAACCCAATCCCCCTTGTTTACGCGGTACCGGTGACGTATCAGATTTGAAAGCGGAAGATTCCCACGGGTGTCAATGGAAAGCAGGCTGTCCGGATTGAAAGCTGCCGCACCGGATGCCCCGCCAAAAGCCAGGGAACCGTCATTGAGGGTGCAGGAAACGCGTTCTCCGTATATGTCTGAAGGAAATCCAAGTTCCTTGGGAACACGGCCTATGCTTCCGTCCGTATCTACAACGTACAGCCCGTCCTCCGTCCCTGCCCAAAGGCGCCCGCTGGCGTCTGACTCCACGCATTGCACCAGCTTGCCCTCTAATACAGATTGCCGATCGGAGTCGGCAATGACGTTTGAGCCGTCATGCCCGGCAGCGACCGGGCATCTCCAAAGGCCGCTTCTGGTGGCGGCCCAGACGGTGCCGCCGGGGGTGAGGCAAAGGTCCGTGACGTAGTCGTCCGGGATGGATGAATTGCCTTTGTAGTACTTTGTGACAAGGCCGGTATTGGCGTCAATTACGTTGAGCCCGGCCTGGGTGGTGGCATATATGAGATTGCCTGAAGCGTCTTCAATGAGGCGGCTGCCTAGGCGCGAGCTTACATAGATATTGGAATCTACCTGCGGGGAAGGATAGCGGAACGGGCTAAGCCAGCGTGGCGGGAGGGACTTCCCGGCTTTGCGGTCCCACAGGTTCAGGCCCACGCCTTCCCAGGAAACAACCCAGAAACGTCCCTTGCTGTCTTCCAGGAAATCTGAAATCCAGTTTGCTCCGTCAAGGGTTTGGGCTGCGGGCTGCTGGAGCTCCGGGGTTAATCCAGTGAGGCGTTCCTTATGCATTTTTCCGCCCTTCCAAACCTCCCAGCCGGTGCTGTTCCAAAGGCCCACGTAAACGGTGCCTTCGCTGTCCTCATAGAGGCTTGAGACGTGGTCATGGGCCTTTCCTATCCACATTTTTCCGTGGCTGTCCTGCATGAGGGCCGTGACGTTGGCATCAGATATTTGCTGCACCTTCTGGAGCGCCGGGCACAGCACAGAAAGGCCGTTGTCTCCTCCAACCCAGATGTTGCCCTGGCGGTCTTCAAATATGCAGAAGAGTTCAGTGGAAGGCGTTTTGTAAACGGGAGTTTCCTCAGGCTTTTCAAGGTTTACGGGGCCAAAGCCGTATGAACCGGCGGCCCATAACCGGCCTTTCTGGTCCTTCAGAAGGCGGGTATGGGAGATGGGGAGACGGCCTACAGGTATGGCCTCCGGGCCGTTCAGGGAGTAGAGGATGGAGGTGTGGTCGTCAAAGGCGTAGAACTTTCCGTCTTTTTCCGCATAACTGCCGCTGCAGAAGCCGCCGTTCCCAAACAGCCTTGTGATTGAGGGATTGTCACGGTTCTCAATGAACTGGGTACGGACTATACGGCCACCAAGCCATAGCCTGCCGTCCTGGGCCTCATATATCTGATAATAAGGATAGTCTCCCTCAGAGTCCCGTTTGTCATAGAAGCAGTGAGCCTCTTCATGTATGCCGCTTTTGTAGGAGAGTTTTAGAGCAAGCGTGTCTCCTACCGTAGCCCACACCGCGCCGTCACTGTCCGTGTGCAGTGCGCGGATGTTGCCCGTGACCGCAGGAGATTGCCGATCGGAGTCGGCAATGACGTAACGCCCGGAGCTGGCAGTGACGCGCCGCGCTGCGTCGTCATGCCCGGCGGCGACCGGGCATCTGACGCTGAGTCCCTCCGTGGTGCCAATCCAGATTCGGCCGTCATTGTCCACGGTAAGGGCATTCACCCTTCCGTACTCTTTCCAGCTTTCCATCCGGGTGCCGTCAAAGCGGCAAAGCCCGTTGCGGGTGCCAATCCAAAGGTGGCCGGTGGCATCCTGGGCTATTGCATAGACGGTATTTGAAGGAAGGCCGGAAAAGCTGCCGTAATTAATGAGCCGGGGCTGGGCCTGCAGAAGGCAGCCCAGAAGAAGACCCATGATGACGGCCCTAATCCGCATAATGCAAATATAAGGCTTTTAGTTGAGACGCACCATAGTGGTCACCGTCATTCCGGCGTTGTTCTGGCCGCTTACGGTGCCTTTGATCTTACCACGGTCTGCGCCCACTACGGAAGTGTAGAAGTCAAGCCTGGTGCCGTCGCTCATCTGAGCTTTGAACTGGATTGTGAGGGAGGCAGCCTCAAAGCGGTCCATCCTGAGGGAGCCGGGGACAATCCTGCTCTGGAATTCAAGGGCATCGCTCCAGTCAAGGGCAATATACTCGGCTGCGTCCTTGGAAAGGTCGCATTCCCAGAAACCGGCAGTGCCGTCCATTGTATAGCCTATGCCGTTTACATATTCACCTTCATTGTTGGGGTAGTGCTCCGGCAGGTTATGGGATGTGACTGTGCCGGCCTTGGGATCAAAGACGTTTATCTGGGTACCACCTTGCCCGTTTCCAGCCCACCAGGTAAGCTTATCGGCACTGGAAATCAAAGTTCCGGGATCATTGCTGATCCAGCCTTCCCAGGTGCAGATCTCTCTTCCACGGCTCACGGAGCTTGCACTGACGTCCAGATTATAGAACGTAACGATGTTTTTTCCGTTATTTTCAGTGTTTACGGCAAGGTAGAGTTTCTTTGCAACGGAAATCAGGGCCGTATCCATATTCTTCTCTCCGGTTCCGGACTCCTGCTGCAGAAGAACGGGCGAGAAAGAGGGGGGAGCAATTATGCCGAAAGGCCAGACTCCGCCGTCATACTGGAACTGCACACCAAGGCAGTCTTCGGCCGGCCAGATGCCGCCACAGCCGATATTGTCTCCCAGAAGGTTCACGGCATCAAGCGTGTTGCCCTTGTCTTGGAGCCTGTAGAGAGTGGGTCTGGTGGGCGTTGCGTCTGAGAAGGTCCATCCCCAGGTCTTTACATAGAGGTCTTTCCCCATCTGATGGAACCATCCGTTGAGGAATGTGGGCTGCTTGAAGCCGTCGTCCATTCCGTCCGGGGCGCCGGCCTCAAGGGTCCATTCAAACAGGGCACCGTCGCTCTTGCGGATGAGGTAATGGGCGCCGTGACGGGAGTTGTAGGTATCGCTGAACGTGTTCAGGATTTTGCTCAGGGCGTGCCGTGCAGGGCCTTCGGGAATGGTGCCGTTTGACCATCCGTCCCTTACGTCCAAGTGGCAGTTTGCAAGCCATATCCAGCCGTCTCCAACAGGGAAGATGAAATTAGGAGAGAGAATAAGCTCGGCCTTGATGGTCTCCGCCACCTCTCCGCTTGCTCCTTCCACATCTACATTATATGAAACCTGTACCATTGTGCCGTCTTCGGACACGGAGTAAAGGGCCTTGGGCCCCACGGAGATATCTCCCTCGGCCTTTGTGGCGGTTCCGGAGCCCTGTGCAAGGGCCAGCATTTGGGCGCCGGAGATGTTGGCCTTCCGGAAAGTTGCTTTGGCTCCGGAGGCGTCGTCCTTGTTGCATGAGGTAAAAAATGCGGCCGATAGAAGAATCAGCGCGGTTATAAGTCTGGTTTTCATATGCAGGATATTGATTTTTTGCAAAGCTACATCATCGGCAAATTCTTTTTGTGGTGAATTTCACCACGCCACGCCCATGTCAAAAATATGAGTAACTTTGCAGTATGAAAATAGGAAATGTGGATCTTGGGGAAAGGCCGGTGACGCTGGCGCCCATGGAGGATGTTACGGACGCATCCTTCAGGATACTGTGCAGGGAGGCCGGTGCCGCCATGGTCACAACGGAGTTTGTGAGCAGTGACGGCCTGGTCCGTGACGTCTCCAAGACCATAGCCAAGATGCATACCCTTGAGGAAGAGGCTCCGGTGGCTGTCCAAATATACGGCAGCATCCCTGAGGCAATGGTGGATGCGGCAAAGATGGCCGAAAGGGCGGCGGAACTTGCCGGAGGTCATGGGGCCGATATAATTGACATCAACTTTGGCTGCCCCGTCTCCAAGATTGCGGGCCGCGGCGCCGGAAGCGGAATGATGAGGGAGCCGGACAAGATGGTGGCAATCACAAAGGCTATCGTTGACTCTGTCAGGAAGCCCGTCACCGTGAAAACCCGCCTTGGCTGGGACGACTCCTCCAAAATAATCGTGGAC
>JAFZML010000051.1 GCA_017553255.1 Bacteroidales bacterium
TGGGGAGAAACAAAGACCAAGACAAACTACGATTGGACCACATACAAATGGTGTAATGGGACAGAAAATTCACTTACCAAGTACAATACCGACACATCATATGGCAGTGTAGATAACAAAACAACGCTTGAAATGGAGGATGATGCGGCCCATAGCATATTGGGAAGCGAATGGCGTATCCCAACAAAAGCCGAGTGGCAAGAACTGTTTGATGGATGCACATGGCAAGAGATGACCCATAATCTGGTGAATGGATTATTAGTTACGTCAAAGAAGAATGGCAACACTATTTTTCTCCCTGCCGCGGGTTATATGTCTGAGAATGAAGTATATGGAACAAATAAGCGCTATAGATATCCCTCATCATCTCTAGTGGAAGACGAACCAGAATTTGCTTGGGCTATGTATGATATTACACTAGATTTTGTGGGCATGAACCGCTGTGATGGTTTTCCTATCCGTCCCGTCTTTGGCGAAAGCACACAAACTGAAAAGCCCGATGAACCCGTAGGACAGGACGCTATTTCAATCACCATTAGCAACATTACGCAATCTTCATGCTCAATATCATTTTCAACTAAGTCATCCGACACATATTATACCGGCGCTCTTTTAAAGAGCACATGGGATGATGTTGAAGATCCCGCCTATGTCTGTGATTACTTTATAGAAGATGATCTGAACAACGGTGTACTTGACCAGTATCTCTATTCCGGAAACCAGACTGACTCTTATAGCGGACTTGATTCAAAAACCTCATACGTTGTTTTTGCCGCTTATTGTAACAGTAATGGTAAGAGGAGCGGACAGGTTTATTTTACATTCTTTACGACAAAATAAATCGCGAATGACGCTCCTGCGTTAGAAAGATTCCGTAACAAACAGACACCTTATAGGAAAAGAAGAGGCTATACATGTGATAGTCTCTTCTTTGTTTGTTTTGGTCGGAGGAAGATATGCCCTCCCGGGGGCTTGTGCACCCCCGCACAAGGGTAGGGGGAGGGGCCCGTTGGATACAAGTTCACGCGCTAGCGGGGACGCAGGAGACAATGGGAGGGGCCGGAACGGAGCAACGCGAAGTGGAGTCCCCCGGGAGGGCATATCTTCCTCTGACGTATGTGTTTTCAACTACTAACCAATTCTGCGGGTGGAGGTTAAGTGATTGATACTGAGTGGATTATAGAAGTTTCTAGTAGAACTTTTTCTACCAGAAACTTCTGTAACGCATTGATAATCAGATGGTTGACCTCCACCACAAAGGGAGAAATATCACCACAAAGGGAGAAAAAGGGCTTACCGCAGGCAGTCTATGTGGGCGGTGGGGGCTTCCATGATGTTCCAGGAGAGGACGGCGCCGTCAAAGCCATGGCTCATCACGGCGTCAAGGGACTCACGGACGTATTCCGGGGAGGTGGGGGCAACGGCCTCACGGTAGTTTATCTCAATGCCGGGGAACTTGGCGCAGGGGTACGGCTCCATGGCCTGAAGCTGGGAGTTCAGGAAGTCAAGGTCCATCTCAAATGCCGGATAACCCGTGGCCGAAGGGGCTGCCTTTAGAAGCAGATCATATTCAAACCCCATTCCGGCCGGGGCAAAGGTTTGGCGGTAGAGCATGGGCTTTATAAAGTCTGCGTGCGCGGCAAGGACCTCATAATCCTGCCCCACAAATGGCGCCATAAAAGGAGCGTAAAGATCCATGCCGATTTCCAGCCCGCGGGAGCGCAGGGAATCTGCAATAGCGGCAACGGCGCCGCTCACAACCTGGCCTTTGGCCTTGAAAAACTCTGCAGCAACGGGGTTACTAAAAACAAAACCTGAAGAAGGAGCATAACCCGTAACGGAGAGAAAATCATCCCCACAGGCATCCCACTGGGCCTTTACGGCTTCAAGGTCTACGCCCATGGCGGCAAATTTTGATGAGCAAAGCGGGCAGCCGCAGCCAAGGACACCGCCAACCCCGCTTACAAAGGACTGGGTGCGGATGCGGTCAAGGAACACGCCGTCAAAGCCACAATCTGAGAAATACTTGTCATAGATGGCTACAACGTTTGCGGCATTATCCGGATTTGACGGGCAGTTGAAGCGGAAGCCCTCTCCGGCCGTGAGGTCATAATTCCCGGGAATGTTACCCCAGAGATCTACTGCGGGCGAATTTTCGCACATTTCCTCGGTCTCCGCAAACACTGGCAGCCACAGCAGCATACGGATATTCCGGCCATGGAGGTACTCCCCTACCTGAGAGTAAATATCCTTATCCAGGCTCCAGCCAATGATGACTTTCTTAACGGGAATAATGCGGATCACGGTATCCAGACGGCCGATAATCTCCTGGGCCGAATAATCCGGCGAATTCCAGCCGCCAAGGGATACCTGGACTATGTAGGAAGGCTCTTTGACTGGCTTGGTCCCGCAGGCGGCAAGGGCCAGCAGACCGATAATAACAGCTGCTATTTTTCTCATCGTGAGAGAACGGCAATGTCCTTGGTTTTTATTTGCCGATATACTTAAGGATCAGAGCAACCGCATCATCCTCCGAGAGATTGTCCATATTGAGGACAAGCTGGTAATTGCGGAGATCATAGCGGGAAACGCCGGCATAGCTCTTGATGTAATTCTCACGGTCCTTGTCTAACTTGTCTATAAGGAGGGCGGCCTGTTCCGCAGTGAGGTTTTGCTTGCGGGAAACACGCGCCACGCGGTGTTCACGGGAGGCCGTGATGAAGACATCAAGCTTGTTTGGGCTGTCCTTCAGGACAAAGAAACCGGAACGGCCGGCAATGACGCAGGAGCCTTCATCGGCAATGGCCTTGAGGATTTCCGATTCTGCCTTGAAGATATCGGCCGATGTTACATCCGGGCGGAATTCAGACAGATACTTTTCATCTATGTCAAGAAGCATGGATATTTTGGGCACAGGCGCCACCATCTGGATGAAATCCGAAATCCAGGTCTTTTTCTCTCCTTTGAGCTTTTCAATGCCTGCGGTGGTGAGGCTGAAGCGCTTCATGAGTTCCTCCACAAGCTCCTTGTCTGAGTAGCGGACATTCAGGGCCTGGGCCAGTTTGCGGCCAACGGTGCGGCCTCCGGAGCCAAGCTCACGGCTGATAGTGATGACAAATTTTTCAGAGGTATTCATAAGTTCTGTGGTTTGCTGTCCAAAGTTAACTATTTTTGGAAGAATAGCTGCAGGACGTGGCACTATTTCTGCAAAAATATGGCTACTTTTGTATTATGTATAGAGGATTTAGACTCATAGCTCTGGCGGCGGCGCTTTCAGCGGCGTCCGTAACCGTAAAAGCCCAGGATGCAGCCTGGCGGCAAAGCATTACCCAGTATATAGAGAGCCAAATCAATAACGGCCCGTTGAAGGGGGCCGTTGTGGGAGTATGTGCAATGGAGATTGCCGATCAGGCCGACAAGATAGTATCCTACAATGCCTCAACGCGTATGCTGCCGGCGTCCAACATGAAGCTTGTGACAACCGGCGCGGCGCTAAGGGCGTTTGGGCCGGAGTACCGCTTCACAACCGGGATAGGCTACAGCGGAAGCATCGGCAGTGACGGAACCCTTGACGGAGACGTTTACATAATTGGCGGCGGAGACCCCACAATAGGAGCTGCGGACACCACTGCATATAAGGCCGATGCCCTTTTCTGGAAATGGAAAACCCTCCTTTCCGGCGCAGGAATAAAGCGAATCAACGGCAACATAATTGGAGACGGAAGCGCGTGGGAAGGCGGCCTCGAGCATCCGGGATGGGAGTATGCGGATACCTGGACTTATTACGGCACCGGCTCCAGCGCCCTAAGCTTTTATGAGAACACTATAGACCTTCAGGTAAGCGCCGGGGCGGAACCGGGAGCACCCGTAAACATGCTCCAGGCATATCCTGAAACGCCATGGCTCCAGATAGAGAACCAGGCTGTGACCGGCCCTGCCGGAACGGGAAACAGCCTCTATATGAAAACCTCCGCAGGCAGCAAAAACGCCGTCCTTACTGGCACTTACGCTATTGACCGGCGCCCAAAAAAGGAGCAGGCATCAAACAAATACGGAGCCCTCACCTGCGCCCATGAGTTCTGGAAGAACCTGAAAGCAACGGGGTGGGAAGTGACAGGGACGTACATGGAGAAGACCCCCGATCAGGTCGGGTGTGACGGCTTTGTCACTATCGGCGGGACGCAGTCCCCTACTCTGGCGGAAATATGCCGCAAAACCAACTTTGACAGCGATAATTTTTATGCCGAATCCATATTCCGCGCAATGGGTGAGGCGGCCACGGGAATAGCCGTTTACGACAGCTGCCTTGTCGCAATCAACGAGGTCCTGGAAGACATTGTCCCCGGCGCCTCAAACGGTATTATCCAAAAGGATGGCAGCGGCCTTTCAAGGGCCAATTCCGTAACCCCGGAATGGATGGCGTCATACCTTGCAAGGATGAGCGGGAACAAGGCCTTCCTGGAGTCCCTGCCCCGCCCCGGAGAAGGCACCCTCTCCGCCCTTAAGAACCTCTCGCCCTGGAAGTTCCGCATCAAGAGCGGCTCTATGGGTGGTACGCTCTGCTACTCCGGATATGTCCTTGATGAGGACGGTAATCCCCGCATCAGTTTTGCCATTTTCACGGGTAATGCCGCCGCCAGGGCCTCTGCGGTGAGGCCCGCCCTTGAGGGTCTCATACAATTAATCGGCAAAAATTGATTATCTTTGTAAGATTCTATGAAAAGGCGTTTACTCATAGTCCTTTGCGCCGCCCTGGCCATTACGTCCTGCAAAAGTGCGGGGCGCTTCCAGGAGGCCGCCCAGGAGCTTTTCCGCGGAGAAGTGGTGGCCCGCGCCGGTGACCACAAGCTCCATCGCGGGGAACTTGAGAAGTTCATCCCCGCCGGAGTGTCCCCGGAAGACAGCGCCGGCCTTGCCGCCCGCTACATCAAGGCCTGGGCGGAGGACCTTCTCATGGTGGATATGGCAGAGGCCCAGTTATCGGCCTCTGAAAAAGACGTTTCAACGGAGCTTGAGCAGTACAGGCGTGCCCTCCTCAAATACCGCTATGAGCAGCTTTACATAAACCAGAGGCTGGACACCCTTGTGACGGACGCAGAGATTGAAGAGTTTTATGCAAATAACGCCTCCAGCTTTATCCTGGAGCGCCCTGTGATAAAGGCCCGCTACCTCATAATCCCTTCGGATTCCCGCCTTCTCAAGAGAATTAAGTCCATGATGTCATCGGCCGATGACACTGAAGTAACTGAAGCGGAGCAGCTTGCATATACCGCCGCCATCAAGTACGCGGATATGAGTGACACCTGGATGGACGCCATCACCCTAGGACAGGAGCTGGGCGTAGATTATAAAACCCTTCTCTCTTCAATTAAAAACGGCTTTTCGGAGATTAAGGATGATTCCGGAAATCTCCATCTTGCATACATTGTGGATATGATTCCCGCTGGCAAAACCGCCCCGCTGGAGTACTGCCGCGAGCGCATCAGTGACCTTGTCCTGAGTGCCCGCCGGCATAACCTCCAGGTGGCCCTGGAGGAAAGCCTCCTTGAGGACGCCCGCAAGAACAACAAATTTGTAACCTATTGATTATGAAACATATCTTCCTGTTTTCCGTTTGCCTTCTCACCTGCCTCAGCGTGAGCGCCCAGAAATACAAGGGCATAGTTGACAAAACGGTGGCAACAATTGGCGGAGAAGTGATCCTGCTTTCAGACGTAGAGGCAGAGGTCCAGCAGATGAGGGCCGGCGGCTCTTCGTCAGACAAAGACATGCGCTGTGAGATTCTCCAGAACATGATGGAGTCCAAGCTCTTCCTCATGCAGGCCCGCCTTGACTCCCTCACCGTGAACAACGACATGGTAGACGGCAACCTGAGCCAGAGGATGGACTGGTTCCGCACCCAGCTAGGCGGCGACGAGGAAATGGAGAAATACTTTGGAAAGCCCATCTACAAGCTTCGTCAGGAATGGCACAAAGCCCTTGAAGAGCAGAGCCTTACGGAGCAGGAAAGGTATCAGGTGGCAGACCGCATCGCGGAGGTGACGCCATATGACGTTCAGCAGTACATAGACAGCACCGCCGCAGAGGACCTCCCCGTGGTTCCCATCAAATACCAGCTCAGCCAGATCTGCATTTACCCGGACCGTGAGGCCGCGGCCGTATCCGTGAAGGAAAAGCTCCTGAGCCTGCGTGAAAGGATTATCGGCGGGGAAAAATTCTCCACCCTTGCCCGCATCTATTCAGAGGACCCCGGCAGCGCACGCCGCGGCGGTGAGCTTGGAATGGCTTCCAAGTCCATTTTCTGGCCCGCCTTCTCAGACGCGGCAATGGCCCTGAGGCCCGGCACGGTGTCCCAGATTGTGGAAACCCCTGACGGCTTCCACATCATTGAGGTGCTGGAAAAGAAGGGAGACATGTTCAACGCCCGCCATATCCTTCTCAAGCCCCAGTATACATCGGCCGACAGGGAGAAAGCCTTCGCCAGACTGGACAGCATCCGCACGGAAATCCTTGCCGAAAATATCAAGTTCGAGCTTGCCGCACGCTTCTTCTCAGAGGACATGGCTTCCCGCACCAACGGCGGCCAGATGGCGGATCCTTCCACCGGCAGCGCCTATTTTGAGATAGACCAGCTTAAGCCGGCCGATTACGCCGCCATCAAGGACCTTAAGCCCGGAGAGATATCGGAGCCCGTGGAGTCCCTTGACAATGAAGGCTATCTCCAGGGCCGCCAGGGCAACCTTGTTTACAAGATTCTCCGCGTAGACAAGATTATCCCCGCCCATACCGCCAGCTTTGAAAACGACTACACCCAAATCCTTGACGGCGTGCGTCAGAAAAAGCAGATGGAGGCCGTAGACGCCTTCCTGGAGGAAAAGATCAAGAGCACCTACATTATCATTGACCCCCTGTTCAAGGAGTGTGAGTTCTCCCGCGAAAGCTGGAACGCCCGCAAATAGTGACAAGGACCCTTCATAGGCTGGTTGCACTGGCGCTGTCGCTTGCGGCGGCGTCGGTGGCCCTTATGGCGCAGGATAAAGTGCTGCTAATTAAGGCCGAGAGCGCCCAGCTGCTGGAAATAGACGGGGAAAGTTACAGAAAGGTGACGGGGCCGGCAAAGTTCCTCCATAACGATACTTATCTCCTCTGCGACACCGCATATTGGAACATTAACACCAATATCATTGACGCAATGGGGCACGTGCGCATTATCCAGGACCGCACCACCCTTTCCAGCAACACCCTGCAATATGTTGTGGACCAGGACCTTGCGCGTTTCCGCGGAGACCTTGTGCAGCTGGTAGACCAGGATAAGAACACGCTCCGCACCAAATACCTGGATTACAACACCAAGGACTCCGTGGCTGTTTTCCAGGACGGCGGCGCCATGCGTGACAAGGACGGTCAGGTAATTGAGAGCCTTTACGGCACCTATGACTCCAAGGCAAAGCTGTTTGTGTTCAATGACCAGGTGAACATGTACATGGACACCACGTTCATCAAGACATCCCGCCTGGAGTACCGCAGTGACCTTTCCACAGCCTGGTTCGGCTATGGAACGGACATGTGGCAGGATGACAAAATGCTTAGCGCCGACGACGGCTGGTACAACCGCAAGGAGGAGCTCTACATGTTCCGGAAGAACGTCCACACCCTCACAAAGGAAAAGGAAACGTGGAGTGATTCCGCATACTATTACAGGGCCGTCAATGACGTTGAACTCCTTGGAAAGGTGGAGGTTATGGACACTGTCCAGAACATGTTCATCCTTGCCGGATACCTGCAGTGGACAGATTCCCTTGAAAGGGCCGTCCTCACCCGTGACCCCGCAATAATGTCCGTCATAGAGGAGGAGGGCCAGAAGCCGGACTCCCTATATCTTGGGGCCGATACCCTCATCTATCGCGCCTACAAGCGTTTTGAAATCCCGGAGGCCTGGGTAAAAGACTCTGAAAAACGCCTTAACGATATCTCCGGAGACGCCATCATGGAGTACAGGCGCAAGGCTGCCGAAGCTGCTGCCAAGGCCGCCGCAGACGCAATGAAAAATGATCCTAACCGCCCGCAGCAGCCAGGCGGCCGCGGCTCGAAGGCCCCCGGAGGAGCCGCCTCCGCCCCTCCCAAGGGTGGTGCCCCGGATAATGGCCCTGCCCCCGAAAAAGGTGGTTCCACTCCGCCTCCCGTCATTCCCGCACCAGACTCTTTGCCTCCGGCAGATTCTCTTGCCGCGCAGGGAGATACGCTCGCTACGCTCGGTATGACAGAGCCCGTCATGGCCGACCCCGATCGGCCATCTCCGCTGGATTCACTGCCGCCGCTGGCAGATTCCCTTGCCGCGCGGGGAGATACACTCGCTACGCTCGGTATGACAGAGCCCGTCATGGCCGACCCCGATCGGCCATCTCCTCTGGATTCACTGCCGCCGCTGGCAGATTCCCTTGTCGCGCGGGGAGATACACTCGCTACGCTCGGTATGACAGAGCCCGTCATGGCCGACACCGATCGGCCATCTCCTCCGGAAGGACTGCCGGAGGGCCTGCCGGAACCGGCCGACAGCCTTGGGGTGCAGGCAGATACCCTTGCGGCGCCCAAAGACTCCACAAAGGTGGGCTTCATCTGGGGCAACAAGGACGTGAAGATGTTCCGGCGGAACATGCAAATGCGTGGAGATTCCCTGGCATACAGTGACCTTGACTCCCTTGCCAGGGTGTACAAGGACCCCATCTTTTTTACGGACGGAAACCGCCAGTATGCCGCCGACAGCATATACCTTGTGATCCGTAACAAGCGGACGGAAAAGGCCCATCTCCTTTCCAACGCCTTCATCACAATCCAGGAAGATCCAAACAGCTATGACCAGGTGAGTGGCACGGAGATGGTGGCGTACTTTGATTCAAGCCAGGTGCTTACCCGTTTCGATGCCCTTGGAGGCGCTTCCAGCATCTTCTTCCTGGAAGAGAACGGTGCACTTGCCACGGTTAACAAAGTAGACTCCAAGATGCTCTACGCCACGTTCACGGACGGAGAGATTGATCATATGTACTATTATGACAATCCCAAGAACGACGGCTATCCTTCCGTCCAGCTGCCCAGTGAGGAGCGCAAGCTCAAGGGCTACCGCTGGGAGCCTGAAAAACGGCCGGATTCCCCCTCTGCCGTGACGTCCCTGAAACCCCGCAAGAGCCAGCGCACATCCTACCTGGCACGCCCTCACACCACTTTCACCCAAACGGACATCTACTTCCCGGGGTACATCAAGAAGGTCTACAGGGACATTGCAATCCGGGATTCCCTTGAGGTTGTAAGGAAGAAGGCACAGGCCGCCCTGCAGGACTCTCTCTCCAACGTGGTGCCGCTGGATTCCCTGGATGTTCCGGCAGATTCCCTGGCCGCTGGGGCAGATTCCCTGGCTACACTTGTGACAACAAATCCTGCCGATACCATCCCGCCTCAACCCGCCGACAGCCTGTCTGGGGCAGCGGCAGTTTCCGCTGCGGTGGCGCCGCACGTCCCCACTCCGGAAGAAATCAAGGCGGAGGAAAAAGCCCGCAAGGCCGCAGAGAAGGCAAAGAAAGAAGAGGAAAAGGCCCGCAAGAAGGAGGAAAAACAGAAGGCCCTGGAGGCAAAATGGGCCGCTCAGGACCGCAAATATGAAGAGAAACAGGCCGCCAAGGCTGCCCGTAAACTGGAGCAGGAGCGCTCTAAGAAGCTGAAGATGCTCCGGCGCCTTGAGCTGAAGTCCCAGCGTGAGCAGAAGCGGCTTGAAAAGTATATAGCCAGGGAAAGGGCTAAAGCTGCCAGAAAGAAAAATAAAACTAAATCTTGATACCGTTATGAAAAAGACTGTTCTTGTTTCCGGAGGCGCCGGATTTATCGGCAGCCACGTAACTGTGGAGCTCATTGAGGCCGGCTACGACGTTGTTGTTGCCGACAACTTCTCCAACTGCGACCGCACCTGCTATGAGGGCGTGAAGAAAATCACGGGCCGTGAGGACCTTCCCCTTGAGGTGATGGATTTCTGCGACATTGAGGCCGTAAAGGCTCTCTTCGGCAAATACCACATTGACGCCGTCATCCACTTTGCCGCCTTCAAGGCCGTGGGTGAGTCTGTGGATAAGCCCATCATGTACTACAAGAACAATCTCCTGAGCTTCCTCAACGTACTTGAGGTTGCACAGAGCACAGGGGGCTGCAACGTGCTGTTCTCTTCATCGGCCACAGTATACGGAGAGCCTGATGCCGTTCCCGTGACGGAGGCTACTCCCCGTAAGCCCGCCACGTCTCCTTATGGCAATACCAAGACAATGTGCGAGGATATCCTCCACGATGCCGTCAAGGCTTCCGGCGGCGCCCTGAAGGGTATTCTTCTCCGCTACTTCAACCCTATCGGCGCCCATCCCAGCGCCCTCATCGGTGAACTTCCCCGCGGAGTTCCCAACAACCTGGTTCCTTATATTACCCAGACCGCTATCGGCAAACGAGAGTGCCTTAACATCTTCGGCAACGACTACCCCACCCCTGACGGAACCTGCCAGAGGGACTTCATTGACATTGTGGACCTTGCACGCGCACACGTATTTGCCGTCACCCGCATGATTGAGGGCAAGATGGAAAAACCCGTGGAAACCTTCAACGTGGGCACCGGCCGTCCGCTCAGCGTCATGGAACTGGTGAACGCCTTCGAGAAAGTGAACGGCGTGAAAGTTCCCCACAAGTTTGCTCCACGTCGTCCCGGAGACATCACCGCAATTTGGGCCGATCCCACCCTTGCCAACACAAAGATGGGCTGGAAAGCCACCCGCACCATTGAGGAAACCCTCAAGGCCGCCTGGGCCTGGGAGTGCCGCCTGGCCGGGAAATAATATTTCGGGGTGTTTCGTTTTTGGCACAGGTTTTGAAATCTGCACAAAACGTGTGTATTTAAAACCTGATTATCATGAAGAAGGCAGTTATTTTCCTGCTGGCAGCCGGGACGGTTCTGGCAGGATGCTCAAAAGAGAGCCTTATCCCCACCGCTGAAAGTGGGAACACTTCCTCATCAACTCCGGCAACAGACACCGGCTCGTTTGAAAATGACGAGGACGATTACGGCGCCGTAAACTTTGACCGCACCATATCTATTGTATGGAGCGGCTCCGGTGCATCTGTGAGCGGAGACGCCAATAATGTTGTGTCCATAAGCGGCGCCAATGTTACCGTAAACAACACCGGCACCACTGAAAAGGTGAAGTATGAACTTTCCGGAAGCAGCTCCAACGGCTCCCTCAAAATCTACTCTCTCAACAAGCAGGCGCTGGTCATGAGCGGCCTCAGCCTTACA
>JAFZML010000052.1 GCA_017553255.1 Bacteroidales bacterium
CCCTGGCACGTAAGTTATTCATACTGAGTCTTTTACTGACTTCTGGTTGGGCAGTTTGCACAACCAGCTTTGCGCAAGTGGCTGATAATCAGGGAAATGGCCGCCAGGGGCTTATTCCGGCGCCGGTGGAGTATTCTCAGGAGAAAAGCCATACCTGCTTCAAAAAGGCGGTGGCGCAGTTGGAGCCCTGGCAGCAGAAAGAGGCTTACAGGCTTACCATTAAGGGGAAAAAGATTAAGATTGAGGCGCTTACGGAGGAAGGCCGATTCCGCGCCAACTCCACACTGGAACAGCTCCAGGCGCTTGGAGAGCTCCCTCAGGGCACCATCTTTGACTATCCGCGCCTGAGACACCGCGGGCTCATGATAGACGAATCCCGCAGTTTCAAGGGGCTGGAATTCCTGAAAAAGCAGATAGACGCCATGGCGCTTCTGAAGCTGAACGTCCTGCATCTTCACCTTGACGACAGCGCCGGCTGGAGGATAGAAATTGACTCATACCCCAACCTCGCCGCCGCAACCGCCTTCCGCCTTGGCTATACTTATCATGAATGGGAATCCGGGAAATACAGGTTCTCCTGCGCGGATGATCCATCGGCCTATGGAGGCTATTACACCAAGGATGAACTCCGGGAGTTGGTGGCATACGCCGCCGAGCGCTTTATAACCGTGATTCCGGAAATTGAGATGCCGGGGCACTCCATGGAGGTTGGATACGCCTATCCGGAAGTGCTGTGCGTGCATCCTAACGGGAAAACTCATACCGGCGCCTGGGACCTCTGCCCCGGATCTGAAGCCACCTACAAGCTGCTTGAGGCCGTTCTCACGGAGGTTATGGAGATATTCCCCTCCCCCCTTATCCACATTGGCGGAGACGAGGCCACGATGAAAACCTGGTCACAGTGCGTAAACTGCGCGGCGCTTATGGAAAAGGAGGGCTACACCTCCGTCAAGGAGCTCCAGGGATATCTGGTGCGCCGGATAGAGGCCTTCGTGAAGGCCCATGGCAGGCGGATAATCGGCTGGGATGAAATCCTTGAGACGGGCGTGCCGGAGGATGCAGTTGTGGAGAGCTGGAGGGGCGTTTCCGGAGGGGAGAAAGCATCGGCCCTGGGGCATGACGTTATAATGTCCCCCAACACCCACTGCTACTACAATTACTATCAGGACCTTATACGCAAGGAGCCAAAAGCCGTTGGAGAGCTGGTTTCCCTGCGTTTTACATACGGATATGAGCCCCTGGCCGAAGGTATGGACCCCGCGCACCTTTTTGGCGTGCAGGCAAATCTCTGGACAGAACTCATCCCCACCCCTGAGCATGCGGAATACATGCTCTATCCCCGCCTTTTTGCGCTTGCGGAGACTGCGTGGAGCCCTTCATCGGCCAAGGAATACAAGGGATTCCGGAAACGCGCCAGAAGGCTCCTGGACGTATTCCGGGCCCGGGGATACAGGACCTTTGACATGGACACGGAGAGTGACCTTGCACGCTCCGGCCTTCAGCGCTTTCCCCCTGAGGGACAGCCAATTCCGGTAGACGACTAATTTACGGTGAAATGACCTTCAAAATAGACGCGGGCAGCCAAGAGCCCATCTACAAACAACTTGTTATGCAGGTAAAAAGGGCCCTGCACGACGGAAGCCTCCCGGCGGGAGAGCAAATCCCTTCCATGAACGACCTCGCCGCCCAGCTGGACATCTCCAGGGAAACGGTAAAGAAGGCCTACGGCATCCTGGTGGATGGCGGCCTCATTGTCCCCAGGCAGGGAAAGGGCTTCTACGCTGCAAACCTTGAAGAGAGCGCACGCCCCCAGGTGCTTGTGATCTTTGACAAGTTCTCCGTTTACAAGCAAATCCTTTTCAACGCTTTTGCCGAAACCCTTGGGGACAGTGCCGATATCACCATTGTGAACCACAACCAGAGCCTGGACCTTCTCACGTACTTTCTGGACAATTATCTGGACCTCTTCGACTACTACGTGCTCACTCCTCACTTCCCCCTGGATTCCGAAACCCAGGACGGCGTGGTCAGGCAGCTGGCGCGCATTCCAAACCGCAAGCTCATAATGCTGGACCGCCTGCAGCCGGACTATCCCGGAAACTTCGGGGCCGTATATCAGGACTTTGAATCCGACATTTACGGCGGCCTTGCCCAGGGATTCCAAAAAGGCGACGGAATGAACTGCCGCCTGAAGGTGATTACCCTGCCGGAATCTCTGTACGGTTCTATTATCCGTCACGGCGTGGAGCGTTTCTGCAGGGATTACCGCATTCCCGTTTCATTCTATCACACCGCCCCGGACGACATATCCCGCGGAGACATTTTCCTGGTCCTGAACTCCCAGCTGGACGAAGGCCTGGTGGGCCTTGTAAGGAAAATATCGGCCCGAAACCTTACAATTGGGAAAGATGTCCGGATTATCTCCTACAATGAATTCCCCATGAACGAGCTTGTGCTTAACGGACTCACCACCGTTTCTACGGATTTCTGGGAGATGGGACGCCTTGCCGCCAATATGGTAGCCACCCACAAACTGGTGAAACTGCACTGCCCGTTCAGGATGAACCGAAGGCATACCTTCTGATTTTTAGGCCCTTACTCTTGCTTAAGAGCAAAATAATCCCTATATTTGCATATAAATACCACAGTACACCACACTTGAAAATCTACTACTAATAACATAACTAATTAATTATCAGCATGAGAAATCTCTTTAAAGTATTCATGGCCCTTACCGTAGGTATGGCAATTGCCAGCTGCGCTAAGGAGTACGACGACACTGAACTCAAGGGAAAAGTAGACGCCCTTGACAAAAAAGTGACCGCACTTGACCAGAAGGTAACAGCCCTCACAGAGCAGGTTACCGGTATCGCCGCCACCATTGAACAGTGGAAGAAAGGCGGTTTTGTGGAGTCCATCCAGGAAATTGAAGGTGGTTACACCATCAAGTTCGTAGGTGGCCAGACCGTTACCCTTTACAACGGTAAGGACGGTAACGACGGTGCTCCCGGCGCTCCTGGTAATGACGGCGCTCCCGGTGCTCCCGGTAATGACGGTGCCCCCGGCGCTCCCGGTAACGACGGCGCTCCCGGTACTCCCGGCACAGACGGTAAAACCCCTACCATCATCAGCTACAATGATGAACTTGTATGGGGAATTGACGGACAGCCCATCCTTGTTGATGAAAAGCCCGTTCCCGCAACCGTTGCCCCCACTTTCTCAATCAACGCTGAAGGTCACCTCATCATGACCCTCGCCGGCACTGAGACAGACCTCGGCAAGGTGGTAGGTGAAGGCGGCGCAGTTGGAGACAGCATCCTCAAATCTGTTGAGCCCGACGAAAAAGGCGAGAACCTTGTCTTCACCCTCAACGGAGACCCTGAGGTAGTTTATCAAATCCCCTTCGCAAAGGCTTTCAAACTTGTTATTGAGAACCCTGAGGTAGAAGCTGCAGCCGGCGCAGAGCTCAAGATTGACTTCACCGTCCAGAACGGAGAAGGCGCAGTTGTAGACTGCTTCGCTGGTGGCCTTTACACCGCAAAGATTGTTGAAAGCCAGGTTGTAGTTGGCGTTCCTGATCCTTTCCAGGCAGGCCAGGTGCTTGTTTGGGCACAGAACGACAAAGGCCTGTTCTCAATGGTAAAGCTCTCCTTCATCACCGCCGCAGAGGTTGTTGTAGTAACCACTGAGGAAGACTATCAGGCTATCCCCGCAGCAGCAGGAGACTTTGTTATTGACATCACTTCAAACGTAGACGTAACAGTTAAGGAACCTTCCGTGGACTGGGTTACAGTTGCCGTTACAAAGGCCGATTACAAGCTCACCCTCACCCTCGCAGAGAATGAGACTGGAGCTCCCCGTGAGACAGACATCGAGGTAGTCCGCAAGGACAACGACAAACTGGTCCAGAAGATCCACATTGTCCAGCTCTTCGGTGCTCCCACCAAGAAGGATGTCCTGAATAACGCTTTCACCGGTATCAGCGGAACTAACTATACCGACTGGGCCGACAAAGCCGGTGCTTCAGGTGCCGTCTATGCAGGTAACTCCGCAGGCGACAAGAGCTCAATCCAGTTACGCTCTGATATCAAGAACAACATGTATGCAGGTCTGGTTTCAACAACCACCGGTGGTCTTGTAAAGAAAGTCAAGATTACATGGAATACAAACACCACTGCAACCCGTTATGTAGATATCTACGGTAGCACTACTGCTTACGCCGGCTCCAGTGACCTCTATGACATGGCTAAGCGCGGCACCCTGCTTGGTACTCTCGCTTATACCAGCGCAGAGGACAATGTCAAAGAGCTTGAAGTTGAAGGAGAATACGCCTATATCGGCATACGTTCCCGCAAGAGTGCACAGTATGTAGATGAGATCCAGATTACCTGGGAAGAAGGAACTCCCGCAGCTCCTGCAGAGCCTTC
>JAFZML010000053.1 GCA_017553255.1 Bacteroidales bacterium
GCGCTGAGCAAGGCCGATTTTACGTAGAGTACATCCAGGGCTTCTACAACGTTGTGAGAAGAATCCGTGAAAAGTACCCGGACGTAATTGTCCAGTGCTGCTCCAGCGGCGGGGCGCGCGTGGATTACGGTGCAATGAAGTATTTCAATGAGTTCTGGGTAAGTGACAACACAGACGCCATAACCCGTATCAAAATCCAGTACGGCACGTCCATGATTTATCCGGCATGCCTGCAGGGCTCACATGTATCGGCCGTTCCAAATCATCAGACGGGCAACATGACGCCCTTGAAGTTCCGCTTTGACGTGGCCTGTGCAGGCCGCCTGGGAATGGAGCTTCAGCCCAAGAACATGACGGAGGAAGAGCGCGCATTTGCATCCCGCTGCATAGAGTCCTACAAACAGTACCGTGACCTTGTGTTTGAAGGAGACCTTTACAGGCTCTCAGACCCCTGGACCAGCAATATGTACGGGCTTGTATATGTCTCTGAGGACAAGTCTCGCGCAGTTTTCTTTGCATATTCCACCACCTTCCGAAGCCGCGCCCTGGAAGCCCCTGTACTGAAACTTCATGGCCTTGACCCCGCCAGGACGTACAGCGTAACGGAACTCAATACGGAAAACAGCTATTGGTGGGGTAACGGCGGCTCCTTCAAGGGCAGTTACCTCATGACTGAGGGCCTGGACCTTGATTTCAGGCGCATGTTTGACTCCTCAATATTCTATCTTGAAGCAAAATAGTATGGCAGACGCATTAGCAAAGCAGGAAGTAAAAGTTAAGCAGGCGGCACAGCCCACAAAAAAGGCCGAGGCCCAGAAGCCCCGGGAAGGCGGGGACTGCCCCAATTGCGGCGCCCATCTTGATGCCGCGTATGAATTTTGCCCGGTGTGCGGCCACAAGCTTGTGGATTACTGCACATTCTGCGGCGCGCCCATGGCCCCGGAGGATGTAGACTGCCCGGAATGCGGCATGCCCGCGGAAGGCGTGATATGCCCCACCTGCCATGTGCGCAACATGCGCTCTTTCTGCGGCCAGTGCGGACAGCCCCTTTCCCGCGCCGCCAGGATGGCCGTGGAAAAGGCCAAAAAGGACCCTTCCGTGCAAAGGACCGCCCAGCTCATAATGCAGATAGCGGAGTTGGAGGCGGAGCTTGAAACCGCGGAAGTCCCTGAAGACGAAACCCCTCAGGAGCCCACTGAAACGGAGAAACGCTTCCGTGAGCTGATGTCAAAGGTAGGATTCACTCCCGCCACGCTGCCAAAGCCCACAAAACGCAACGTGGGCCGCTCCCGTCAGGAAATTATGGCGGAATATGAGAAGGCCATTGAAGAGGCCAACAGCCTCCTTGAAGACATGCTCCCTCCCGCAGGAAGCACGCCCCAGGAGCAGCGCAATTACTACACCGCCCGCAAGGTTGCCGTTATGGAAACCGTCCAGGAAACCTGGAGGGGCATCCCCATCCGTGAAACCATGGCCTGGGAGTGCAATTACTGCCACGTGCTTCACAACAACCCGGAGCAGTGCGCCAGGACGGAACTTGGCGGCAAATGGGTCCCCGCCACCCTCTGCGAGGTAGTTAAGGAAGGAGGCCAGCTCTATACCACCAACGTAGAACGCAAAGTTTACAAGAGGCAATGACACCCGAAGAAATGAAAGAGCTCTTCCGGAGCGCAGGCCGAAAACAGGAGACTCAGCCCCAGCCGGAGGAACCTCTCCCGGAGCCAGAAAAGACATCCGCCGCCCCAGAGAAAACCACCGCCGCCCCGGAAAAGACAGTTGCCGCCCCGGAAAAGACAGTTGCCGCCCCTGAGAAGACGGCTGCCGCCCCGGAGAAAACTGCCGCTGCGCCTGAAAAGACAGCCGCAGCGGGCCCTGGCCTTGAAATCCCCACGCCGGATTCTACCCGTAAACCCGGAGATACCGTAACCGTTGGCGGGAAAACCTACACGGTTGTGGAAGTTATCGGCAGCGGCTCTGAAGGAGACCTTTACGTTGTAAAGGACAACCACCGTAAATATGCCCTGAAGCTGTGCCACAAGGGCTTCAAGACCAATGAAGCCGTCCTGAAGGCCCTTGGGAAGATGAAGGACAAGGATTACCTCCTTCCCGGGATAGTATCCTTCGGCCCGGATTATGAGCTCATGGAGTACCTCCCGTCCGGCAGCGTTGCAAAGGAAAACCTCAAGGGCAACGCGGAGGCCATCCTTGCAATTGTCACAAAGGTTGCCTTTGCCCTTGACCGCATGCACAAGGCCGGCGTCCTCCACAAAGACGTAAAGCCCGCCAACATCCTCATCCGCAACAAGGAAGGCTGGGACGTAGTGCTCTGTGACTTTGGAATTGCCGATATAATAGGCCCCGACGGCCTTTGCAAAACCTCCCAGGCCCGCACCCGCATATACGCCGCCCCGGAGGTGTATGCAGAAGGAAATACCATCACCATTGCCGGCGTAACCACCTGTGAATTAACGCATAAGGCAGATTTCTATTCCCTTGGAATGACCATCCTCTCCCTTTGGATGGGAGAGAGCGCGTTCATGTCCAAGGAGCATGAAATGGCCCTGGACAAGGTTAAAGGCCGTATTGCAATTCCGGCCGATATGCCGGACCCCCTTGCCCGCATCTGCCGCGGCCTCCTTATCCGCAACCCGGAAAAACGCTGGAACCTTGACGAGATAGAAAGGACCCTTGACGGCAAGGAAGTGGAGGTTGAGGAAGACCTTATAAATGAGGACCTTGACATTAACTACAACGCATCCAAGCACCTCAGGGCAGACACCCCGGAGGAACTTGCCGCCTGTATGGCCGATGACCTGGACCTTGCCTCCCAGTACCTCTACCGCGGCCAGATAGAAAAGTGGCTGAAGCCTTACCCGGAGCTTGTGATGGAAATCCAGGAGATAGTGGAAAAACGCTATCCCAAGGACCGCAAAACCGGCACTGCCGCCGTGATGTTCTTCCTGGATCCTGCCCGTCCAATTGCCCTTGACGGCTTTGAGAGAAGCTCCGGAGAGGCTATGCACACAGACGCCGTCACCCTCAAGGACGTTAGCAACTTCTGCTGCAAAGCGGATCTTGACGCAGATACGGCAGACATGATATGCTCAGACATTTTCCGTGAGTGGGTGAGGGTAAGGAGCAAGGACCTTGCCGCAAAGCTGCCCACCGCAGATTCCTCATCCACAACGTATCTCCTTAGAATCCAGACCATAGACCCCCTCAGTGACATCAACCTGATAAATGACCCTGAGAACCCCAATTATGCCATGACAGGGGAGGACCTTGGAGCGCTCTTCAATGATATCTATACCATTTACTGGAATACCTTTGAGGGAGACCTTGAGGCCATGCTCAGCGGCTGGGTCAAAGGTCCCATCCTAAAGTCCGTGGCGGCAAACATTGTGGTGAATTTCCTCCAGCCCCTTGATTACCACTACGTTAGGGATGCCCTTGAAACCAAAGGCCAGAGGTTCAGTGAACAGATCCGCTGGTTCAAGCACTGCGTAGACCGCTATACTGACGACGTTATCAACCGGGCCGGTCCCAAGGACGACACCTTCTTTGCCCAGTCTTCCTGGATGAAGTGTATCCAGGGATTCGGCTATACCCCTGAATATGAGTTTGTGGAAACCGGAAAGATTGCCAGTGACCACAAATCCCTGTTTTCCCACTCAAAGAAGGAGCTTCTCAAGGAGTACCGTGACTGCGGCCTGAAGGGCTTCCTGGCGGTCCTCAATCAGGAAGACCCTGACGCAGACCTCCGTCAGAGGTTTGCCTACGAATCCCTCCTCAAGGATTACCTTGACGACGTAGGCTATATAGACCCAGATGACCCCGCTGTGCTTCGTTTCGATGAAGCCTCCGAAGAAGCGGAACGCCTTCTCTCGGAGGGCCGTGGCAGAATCCGTAAGCTCAACGCCAGCAGCATTACCCAGACGGTACTTACCATTGTCTTTGCCATTGTCCCGTCCCTTGTGCTACTTGCAATGCTCATTTTCTCCATAATTGACAATCCTCTTGTAGATGTCTCAGGCCTTAAGATAGGCAGCTGGATATGGATTCTGGGCATAGTGATAGGCGTAGTTATCTATTTCACCGCAAACACTGACGGCGGGCTCATAATATCCATAATTGGAGGCGTGATAGTGGCGGCAATACTTATGATTGCAGTGAAATTCCTTGGAATGTTCATCCTGTATATGTATGCCGCCGTGGTGCTTGCCGTCCTTATATGGTTCAGTATCAAAACAGTGTTCAACTGGAGCCCGTTTGCCCGGAAGGCCAAAAAGTTCACCAAGCCGGGCTTCGATGAAAAGGTGCTGGAGCCCCTCTACTACGCTTATTCCAATGAAACCAGCTTTGATTCCTCCCTCAACGGAGCCTTCAACCAGAACGACATTGACAACTGGAGGCTGGACCTCAAGAACCGCCGCCGGCACACCATAATCTTCATTGCCGCAGTGTGGGTCCTTATGATATTCAGCGGCTTTATCCCCAAGAGTGAACGCCTTGGAAAGTTTGCGTCGCCGTTCATAAATAAGGTTGTCGCTACCCAGGAGCCGGACCTCCTGGATGTGGAATCAATCGCCCCCGGCGCAAAGGGAGAGGATGTACGCACACTCCAGCAGTTCCTCCTTGATGCCGGATACGTTAAAAACAAGCCGGACGGAGACTACGGCCCCGGCACAAAAAAGGCCGTACAGGCATTCCAGAAGGCCAATGGCCTGGACCCCACAGGTGTGGCCGATAACGAAACAATCAAGACTATAAACAAGATTGCCCATGAAATGCAGTAAATGCGGTAAAGAGAACCGCCAGGAAGCAAAATACTGCCGTTTTTGCGGGGAAGTCCTCTCAAGCGCTTCATCCCAGAAAGGCCTTATTGGGAAAGATTCAATAGCTCCAAAACTGGATGAGCTTGATGCAAGGCTCAAGGTTGCCGCCATGGTTTCCAAAGGCGGCGCGCGCCTTGGCATGGACTCCCTGGTGCTTGGAGACTCCGGTACCGGCAAAAACTTCATCGCCCACCTGGTGGCCGACAAAATGGTGGCATCGGGCATAGTGAAAATGCCTCCAAAGGAAATTGACGCCGCAGATTGGGCCGAATTTGCCGGAGAGTTTGACGACAACATCGGCAAACTCAAGGACGGCATTCTCCTTATCACAAATGCCCAGAAGCTTGTCCCCACCACCAAGGCCACAGACGTAAACCAGCTGGATAAGCTCTTTGCCCGCATGCGCACCACGGAGGGCGCTCCCATTGTGATCCTTTGCGGTATCCTCAATGACATGGAGGACTTCCTGGAGCACAACCCTGATGTCCACCGCCTGTTTGAGTTTGACTTCAAGCTGGAGGCTTTCGGCGTAAAGGAACTCACCCAGCTCACGCTTGAACTCATAGAGGAAAGGTATGGAATGAAGCCGGAAGAGGGTCTTAAAGCCGCTCTCAAGGGGCATTTCACATGGTACATGCGCCAGCCGGACCTTGGCCACAACAACGGCCATCTGGCCGAAAGAGTTGCCGAGGCCCTTTCCGTGAGGGCCGCACTTCGCGGCAGCAAAACCGTGGGCGCAGAGGATGTTAATCCCAAGGAGTGCTTTATTCCCAAATCTGAGGAAGATATCCTGGCAGAGCTAGACAGTTACATAGGCCTCCAGAGCGTCAAGGACCAGATTCGCGCCATTGTAAAGATGGTAAAGGAAAACAAGGAAAGCGGCCTTCCGGACAATAAGCTCATCACAGACCACTTCCTTTTCACCGGCAATCCCGGCACCGGAAAAACCACTTTTGCCCGCAAACTTGGTGAGGTCCTTGCATCAATCGGGGCCCTTCCTACAGGCCAGTTTGTAGAGATAGAGGCAAAATCCCTCCTGGGCCAGTGGCTGGGCCACACGGAAGAGAACGTGAGAAAAGCCGTTGACAAGGCTATGGGCGGCGTCCTTTTCATAGATGAGGCATACGCCCTGAGCCAGTCTACCGGCAGCATCAACGGAGGCGGATTCGGCCTTGACGCCATAAACACCCTCCTTCCCATCCTGGAGAACCGCCGCGGAGAATTCGTGTGCATAATGGCCGGCTACACCAAGGAAATGGGAGAGTTTGTACGCACCAACCCCGGCATCCCGTCCCGCTGCAACGTAACCGTAGAATTCCCGGATTACAACGCGGGGGAACTGGAGCAGCTGTTCAGGATGTTCCTGAAGCATAATGGCCGAAAAAAGGAGTATACGCTTGATCCTGAGGCCGATGAAATGCTGCCAAGGGTGTGCGAGAAGATGTATCTCAAGCGCACTGATACCTTCGGCAACGCCCGTGAGGTAAGGAATCTCTTTGACGCAGCCGTCAAGAATGCATCTAACCGCGGGGAGCAGAATAACGTCCTCACTTATGCCGATATAGCCGGAGAAGACGCCGTCAAGGGCGTTTCCGTAGAGGATGTGATGAAGGAACTGGACGGCTTTGTGGGCATGAATTCCGTCAAGGACGCCATCCGCAGGATAGCCAAGGAAATAGCTGTGCAGCAAAGGCTCATTGAGTTGGGAGAGGCGTCGGAGGGCCTTACCAAGTACAACTTCATTCTCACCGGCAACCCCGGCACGGGTAAGAGCACGGTAGCCCGCTGCTTTGGCAAAATATTCAAGGCGTTAGGCGTCACTTCAACAGACCGTGTTACGGAAAAAGTCCCTAAGGACATTATCTCACAGTTTGTCAACCAGAGTGACAAGATGATGGACAGTGCCATCAACGAGGCCATGGGAGGCGTCCTTTTCCTGGACGAGGCCTATGACCTTGAGCCCATGGATGCGGCCGGCCAGAGCACAAGCAAGGAGGGCAGCAAGGCCGTCCAGACTCTTATGACCCGCATGGAAAACGAAGCCGGAAAGTTTGTGGTGATATGCGCCGGATACCCCAAGGAAATGGAGACGTTCATGAACTCCAACCCGGGACTCAAGCGCCGTTTCTCCCATACCATCCATATAGAAGATTATACGGCCGAGGAACTCCTGGAGATCTACGAGCGTGCAGCCAAGGCACGTAAGTATAACTTCACCCTGAAGGATGAGGCGGTGCGCCTGAAGGCCCTTAACATGTTCCAAAACATGGTGGCCATGAAGGATGACAAATTCGGCAATGCCGGAGAAGCAATCAAGAAGGTGGCCGAGACAAAGACCAACATCAACAACCGTATCAGCGATCTTCCGCCGGAGCAGTGGACCCCCGAAAACCTTCATACCGCCTTCCTGGAGGATATCCCTTACGATGAACCGGAGAAGATATCCGTAGACAAGTGCCTTGAGGAGCTGAACCAGTTAATCGGCCTGGAGGGTGTGAAGACGGCCCTTACCAAGCTGGCGCACACAATTAACAATGAGATAGAGAGCGCCCGTCTGGAAAACCGTCGTCCGGAGATTCCTCTTGGGCACTACCTCTTCCTTGGTAACCCCGGCACGGGTAAAACAACCGTGGCGCGCATGATGGGTAAGATCCTCTATTCAATGGGCGCCCTTCCTTCGCCAAAGGTGATTGAGGTGGGCAAGGCCAATCTTGTTGGCAGGTATCTTGGTGATTCCGAGGCCATTACCTCACACGTAATAGACACGGCAATGGGCGGAATCCTCTTTATAGATGAGGCTTACCAGCTGGCCGATGGCTATGGCAAAACAGCCCTGGAAACCCTTGTGGCCCGCCTGGAAAACGACCGCGGCAAATTTGTGTGCATTGCGGCCGGTTATACCTATGAGATGCAGGCTTTCATCTCAGAGAACAGCGGCTTTGAAAGCCGGTTCCCGGAGCGCAACCGCATTCTCTTTGAGGATTATAAACCTGATGAACTGTTCCAGATATTCATGATTCACGCCCGGAAGGGTGGATACATGCTGGATCCCATGGCCGAGAATGCCGTAAAGGCAAAGTTTACCCAGATGTACAACGGGCGTGGCCGAAGCTTTGGTAACGGCCGTGACGCCCGCAACCTCTTTGATGAGGTGAAGAGCAACCTTGCCGCCCGTCTTGCCGAAGAAGGCGGCGTGCATACACCGGAAGAACGTAAAACCATAACGATGGAGGACGTGCTATGATACAGTGTCCCAATTGCCGGGAAATGATCCCGGACGACAGCGCTTTCTGCGACCAGTGCGGCAAAGAACTGATGTGGTGCCCGGAATGCGGGCGCCCCAAGCGCGGCACCCAGTGCCCCGTATGCGGCAATGACCTTATTCCCGGCCATGTCATCCTGAGCGGAGCGAAGGATCTGAAGCCAGATTCTTCGGCTACGCCTCAGAATGACAAAAAAGAGCCTCGGGATGACAATAACACCCCGAGCACAGCTCCTTCTGTCATACCGAGCGCAGCTCCTTCTGTCATACCGAGCGCAGCGAGTGTATCTCCCGCCCCCACGAAATTGGTCAGCCCAGGCCTCACGCTGGTCCTCCAGCCGGGACCCTTCGGGCGGCGGGGAGGAATATGGCCTGAGCTTGGAACCTGCCAGTATGTTTCCGGCAGCCACGGGGCTATTGGAAAAACCGGTGACACATGGACCATTACAGACAACGGTTCCACCAACGGAACATTTGTTAACGGCGCCAGGCTTGCAGCAGGCGCACCGGTGCAGCTGAAGGCAGGTGACAAGGTGAGAATTGCAACCCTTGACTTTACGGTACAATGAAACTGGATATTCAGGCCCTGTGCCATGTGGGCATGGTAAGGGAAAACAATGAAGACGCCCTCTCTGTAGGCGGTCTTTTCATCCGCGACGACGCTACGGCCCTCACCGTTACAACACCCCAGGACGGATGGTTCTATCTCCTTGTAAGTGACGGCATGGGCGGTCATGAGAGGGGAGAGGAGGCCAGCGAGTACACCCTTACCTGTATCCGTGAGGCTTTTGAGAGCGGAAGAATCGGCCCAGAAACCTTTGAGGATGATATCAGGAAGGTTGTCTCCGATGCTTCGGCCACCCTAAACCGCCGGGCTTTCGAGATGGGACAGACCCATCCCATGGGCTGCACGCTTACAGGCGTTGTGTGGCACTATGGCCACGTTTATCTTGTAAATGCCGGGGACAGCCGCACGTACCGTTTCCGTGAGGGGATCCTGCGGCAGCTCTCTACGGATGAGACAGAGCGCGGCATTACCGGAGACCCCACCGCTTCCAAGTACCTCCTGAACTGTATCGGCGGTGGTTGCGAAGGCCGCCTGAACATAGATTCCCTGGACGGAAAGCTCCTGGAAGGGGATAGTATTCTGATATGCTCCGACGGCCTTACGGACATGGTTCCGGAAGAAAAAATTGAAGCCGCCCTTGAAGGCGGCTCCAATGCTACGGATCTTCTCCGCATGGCCTGCGATGCAGGCGGAGCGGACAATATCTCCATTATTCTAGCATATTGCCTCTGAACTCTGAAATTTCAGCGTCAGTAACGCCGATACTCTTGAGGTAGGTCTCAACGCCATTGGCAAAAGTGCCGTCGGTTGAAAGGCTCCAGAAGTAGGGGACAATATCGCTGTATACCCAGTGCATACGGGTGTTCTTGAAGATGGGCTCCGGATTGCTTGCTACGTCTGAAGATGATACGCTGTAGCCAACAGGTGCGAAGTAAGAAACCTCGTACTCCTTGGAGATAACGCCTTCAGGAACGCCAAGGATACCAAGCAGGATAACGTCAAGGGTTCCTGTACGGTCACGGCCAAGTGAGCAGTGGAAGTATACGGGTTTGTTGTCTTTGGCGCAATTGCGGACAAAGTCAAACAGGTCTTTTGTCTTGGCTTTGTAGGCTGTCTGGAAATCTGCGAATTCCTGGTCTGTGGGAGTGTAGCTGCTTACGTCTGAGATATCTGTCCTGCCGACGTCATATTTCAGCCATTTTGCGCAGTTTTTGGCCGAAGGTTTGGCTACACCCAGCATGCACTTGCCGCCTTCTTCAATAACACCGTGCCAGTGGTCAAGACCTGCTACTGCGGGCTCTTTGATTATGTCGTCAGAACCACGGAGGTCAATTTCCGCTTTGATGCCTTCAAACAGTACCTCTTTTTCTCCCTGCTTGTTCAGAGGACGGCGTCCGCGGGCATCGTCCCATTTCTCGTTCATACGGCCGCCACGGTAAATCTTGCGGTATTTGACGTGCTTGCCGCCAAGGCCTTCCCAGCCGCCAAGGTCACGGGCGTTGCGGCAGCCATCTCCTTTGACCTGGATTTTTATTTTTTCTCCTTGTTCATTCTTTTGTGAGATTGTGGCTACCTTTCCGGTGAAGAACACCTGATGAAGGTGACCGGTGGTTTTGAAACTGCCCTGGGCAAGGACCTTTCCGCTTGCTGCGGTTACCTTATAATTATAGTCGTCGTTGGGAACCAGGTTGGTGATGTCTACATACATAGATCCGGCCTTGATTTCCATTTCTCCGCTCCATCCAAGTTTGTCCTCAAGGTGAAGAGTCATTGATCCGTCCTCAAGGTCTTCCTTTTTCCAGCGGATGCTATACTTCTTGGGCTTGTCTCCGTCCGGCCATTCAAGCTCCCAGTTGTCCCAGGTGAGGCCGTCAGGACCGCCGAAACCGCCGGGATAGTCATAAATCTTAGTGAAGGAGAGGTCCTTGTCCGGATAGGTTACCTCTGTGAGGAATTTCTCTACCAGTTCATTGGTTGCCAGGACGGTATCTCCGTCTTTGACTTCCGGAGCCGCATTTTCATAAGGATCCACCTCCGGCTCACCGGGATTATCTCCGGGATTATCACCGGGATCATCTTTGGGGTCCTGCTGCTCCTCAGGAGTTTCTTCCTGGTTTTCTGCAGGAGCTGCAGGGGCGCAATACGCAATAATGGGGAGGATTAACAGTAATGTGAGGAATCTTTTTATCATAGTTCTGAGTTTTATGTATTAGTCCATCAGCATAAGGGTGCGGAAGTCGTCGATATCCTGCTGGGATACGCCGGCAACGTCAAGTAGATAATGTTCTACGCCGTTGGCAAAGGTTCCGTCCTGAGAGAGGCTCCAGAAATAGGGGGCCACATCTGCGTATGCCCATGCCATACGTGTGTTCTTGAAGATGGGTTCCGGGTTGCCGGACTTTTCTGAAGATGATACGCTGTAGCCTACAGGGGCGAAATATGTAACCTCATAAGCCTTTGAGATGTCACCTTCCCTTACGCCAAGGAGGCCCAGGCAAAGGATGTCGAAGGTGCCGGTACGGTCTCGGCCAAGGGAGCAGTGGAAATATACGGGCTTATTTTTGCGGAGGCAGTTCACGGTGAATTCAAAGCACTGCTTTCCAAAGTTGCCGTCATCGTTGCCGTGTGTAAGCATCCAGGTGCCGCCTTCTTCAATTCCGGGCGCGCAGAATTCAAGTCCTGTGACTGCTGGCCTGCTGAGTTTGTCGGAGTTGCGGAGGTCCAGCTGGGCGCCGATGCCCTCGAAGGGAATTTCCAGTTTGCCCTTGTTGTTCACGGTTTCGGCCTGCATACGGCCGCCGCGGTACATTCTGCGGTATCTTACGGTTTTGCCGTCCAGGGTTTTCCAACCTCCAAGGTCACGGCCGTTACGGCAGGAGCCTGAGAAGAATACCTGGTGCAGAGAACTCTTTCCGGTTGTGGTGAAAGCGCCCTGGGCAAGAACTTTACCGCTTGAAGTGGTAACCTTGTATGTATAGGAGTCATTGGGAACAAGGTTGGTGACGTTTACATACAAAGCGCCTTCGGCGATTTCAAGGTCACCGCTCCACTCATATGCGTCTTCCATATGAAGGGTCATTGTGCCCTCTTCAAGGTCATCTGCGGTCCATCTGATGCTGTAGGAGCAAGGTTTGTCCGAGGTGGGCTGGTGCTTCCAGTCAAAAGCCGTTCCGGCAGGATCCTCCTCTCCGTTTTCATTATAGGTTTTGCCGTTGAAACCGCCGTAGTATTCAAGTACATGGGTGAAGCTGAGGTCTTTGTCCGGATAGGTAACCTCTGAGAGGAACTTCTCCACGTTGGGATTTGTGGCCTGGAGAACGTCTCCGTCATGAAGCTCCGGACCTGCCTTTGCGAAGGGATCTACGGTAGGGGTTTGTTCCTCGGGATTGTCTTCCGGTTTGTTCTGCTCCTCGGAATTCTCCTGGTTTTCTTCTTGATTAGCATCATTGGCCGGTGCGCAGTACATGAGCACGGGGACAATGAGAAAGAGTGCCAATAACTTTTTCATAAGGGTTATAGTTTACTGTTTACTTTACTTCAATGAGGTAGTTGCTTTCAAAGTTAGGCATTATTGTGGGATTTGCACCATCCAAACTGTAAGAAACCGGTTCATCGGCCGTATATTCCGTTACAGTATATGTCTTTTCAGGGTCCAGGCCGCGGAGCGTGATTGGCTGTCCCTTCCAGGAAGATGCATAAAATGCATAATACGTTGCACCGCCGGTTTCAATGACGTGTGCTTCCGGAATGTCTATGCCGTAGGTGTAAAGGTCTCCGCGGTAAACGCCCTTGGAGAGCATCTTTTCCTTATAGATGGGAACCCATTTTCTTAGGAGAGCCTCTTTCTCAGGGGTGAGAAGGCTTCCGCCGTTTTCCGTGGCCTCAGGATTGGGTTTGGGCCAGGTGAATTTTGTGCCGATAATACCGCCTACGCCAACCTGCGATGCAAAGTCAAGGCCGCCGTCACTGAGTTCCACGTGGTCTGCGTAATATGCCAGGGAAGGACTGAGGGCGGCGTAAACCTTACGTTTCTGCCTTATCTGGGCGCTGGAAGTGGGGTCTGAGGCTACCGCCTGATTCATGTAAGGGGTATAGAAGAAATTCACCGCACAGCCGCAGGGGCATATCTGGACCACTGCGCCGGGTTTATCCTGCTGGGCGCGGCCATACAGATGGGCAAAGAATTCCGGGAAACGCTCCGTGGCCTCTTCAGGGTATGCCAGTGCGCTTTCAGGATTGTAATCCGGGGCGCTCAGATTGAGGTGCTGGCCGTCCAGTTTGAAGCCGTCGAAGCCCCAGTCTACAAGGAACATGTCCACAAGGGCCTCAGTGTATGCCCAGGTGTGGGGATTGACGGGGGAGAGGTACCAGCTGTCCCACCAGGAAATATCCTCATGGGAACCGTCTTCCTGGATAAGGAGCATTTCCGGGTGATTCTGAGCCAGGCTGCTTTCAGGGTCTGCGGCCATGGGTGCCCACCATATTTTGGCCTTGAGGCCGGCTGCGTGAACGGCGTCTGTCATTCGGCGCATCCCTTCAGGGCCAATGCGGTCATTGGTGGTCCAGTCTCCTTCGCAGATCTGGTAGCCGTCGTCAATGTCCACCCACTTGAAACCAAGCTCTACAACCTTGGGAAGGGTGCCTATCACTTCATCTACGGTGAACTGACGCTCATAGCCCCAGGCGCACCATACGGGCTCATAGGCGTCTTCCGGGGATACGGGAGGCTCATAGCCGTAGGTGTCCTGCATATAGAGGGCAAAGCTGCGCAGAGGCTTGAAAAAGTCTCCTGAGCCAAGCGTAATGAACTGCTTCAGGGCCCTCAGGGTGTCTCCGGGCTCCAGCACCACGGGCTGCTTGAATTCCTGCCTTATGAGGGCCGATGCCTTTTTGCCCTTTCGGCTTACCGGCATGCTCACAAGCTTGAGGCAGGGTTCTGCCAGGCCCACGCTTACATTGGTTTCCCCGGTCCAGAGGCTTATCATAGGGATGCCTCCGCCGTAATCCGGGTCATTCATGCCAAGGTAATTCTTCTGGCTGAAGCCTTTTTTAAC
>JAFZML010000003.1 GCA_017553255.1 Bacteroidales bacterium
CCTTCGGCCGGGACGTCGGCTTTTGTAGGTTTGAACGAGAAGGCACTTGCCTGCCTCTGAGCTAACTCAACAGAAGCTGTAGACTTGCCGCAGGTAATGGTCACAACGCCTAAGCGGGCATCAGGTTCCTCGTTCTGAACCACAGAAGCCTTGACGGTGCATTCGTCGCCCTTGTCACCCTTGTTCACAGAAAGGGTAATCCAGGTGGCGTCGGTGGCTGCCGTCCAAACGTCTGTTGCCTTGAACTTGATGGTAACGATGTCACCTGCAACGGGAACATCCACCTTGGATTCTGAAAGCAAGGTTACCTTACCAGCACCTTCATCCGTCTGCCCTGATTCCTCGGGTTTGGTGCAGGCCAGCATTGTAGCCAGCAGCATCACGGAAATAAAAAACAGTTTTTTCATAATGTTTGATAATTAGTGGTTTGTTAAAGTGTTTCCAAATATGCATTGATTGCCTCTTCAAAGGCATCCCAATAGTTGAACATCCTTATATGGCAAAGGTCAAATACAAACAATCCCCCGGCATTTTCCAGCATTGTATCCACTATGTCCGGAATCAGGGCCTCCTGCCCGCCTTCCGTAAAGCCGGAGCCGTTGCCGATATCAGGGCCTGCGGCAAACGGGACCGCGCCTGCAAGGCGCTTTGACCCAAGTTTTGCAAACCCTTCCATTGTCCATTCCCCGCTGCCGTGCACACCGGACGTGCCGGCATAGGCGCCAAGGAAAATAAAATCCAGAAGATCTGCAAAACCGGTTTTCTGATATGCCGAAGTGGCCCACTTGTATGTACTCTCGTTGGCTTTTAAGTCATAAGTGGGGCTTGACCAGTTTACGCCGGCGCGGTAATATTCGCTGAACCAGGCGCCCACATATACGCCAAAACGGATATCGGGAGCAAGCTCGTGTACCCTCGCCGAGGCTTTCTCCATAAACGCACGGATGGTCTTGCAACGGAATGTGAGCCAGTTGCGCTGAAGCGTTGAGGGGGAAGTGAGGAAAACCGTTCCCTGAGGGATTACGGGCCAGTTTTTGGGCGCTTCTCCAAGATATTCGGTAAATGCCGCCAATGCAGCGTCCGTATAACCTGCGTCAAGGTTGTAGTCGTCATAGCGGCAACGGTCCAGCACTATTCCGTCAAGTCCCTCATAGGATGCCAGTTCACCAAGAAGCGTAAGAAGGAACTCCTGAACCTCAGGGTTTGCCGGATCCAGGAAACGCGGGCCGGTTTCAGGGTCTTCCATAGCATTTGTCAGCCCGCCTTCCAGATTGTCTACGCTGCACCAGCTCTTTCTCTCAGGATGGTCATAAAGCATTCCGGCATCTCCGATTGACGAGTGATAACCTCCCACCATTGTATTGATGGCGGCGTTTACCCTCAGTCCTGCAGCGTGGCCGGCCGCGATGAAGGCGCCAAGATAATCAAAGTTTTCCGTGCGCTCTATCCACCTATATCCGTTAGACCATGCCGCCACTTTCCGGCACGCAGGAGCGACGGCCGATGTAAACAGGACATCTCCGCTTGTGGGACGGACATCAACTATGATATCCGTAAATCCCATCTTGGCAATGCGCCGGCAGTCCTCCTCTATATAAGTGACATCATTGGCGTAGTACTTGAAATTGGCCGCGGCATCTACCCAAATGTAGCGCGGTTTTCCCTTAATCTCCGGGAGTCCGGGATTATCCGGGCCGTCCGGTATCTCCGGCTCCGGCTCATTCCACTCCTCACGCCATTTATAGGCCGATGAATCCTCCTTTGGAGAGCAGGAAAAAAGGGCCGGAAACAGGGCACAGGCCAATATGAGGCTCAGTTTTCTCATTTTACCTTGAGGATTACGACGGAAGCGACGGGACGTTCCGCACCGTCGGACACTTTAATGGTTTCCTGCCCCTGGACAAGCAGGCAGCTGGAGCCGCCGCCGTCAAGGTTAAGGGCCACCTTGCATCCAAGGGTCTTAAGGACCTCCGCTTCTTCCTGGAAAGTCATTCCGGCAACGCCATCTGTCATTCCCCTACCCTCGCAGACAAACAGGATTAGGAGATTATCGGCGGTATAGCCTATAGCAGTGCGGGGATGGCGGGCCTTCGGCATCTTGTCATCCGCGCCGTCACCATATAAAAGTTCGGCCTCCCAGGTGTTTACTATCTCTCCGCCGTTAATTAGGACGGGGCCTCCGCCTATGGCTGTCTTGGGCGAAAAATCAAGGGCCGATACGGGGAATGAAGCGTCAGGGACCTGAAGCGGATCCTTCTCCCAGGAATTCATGGCAGGCTCACTGTAGAGGTAGTGCTTTGCACCGCCGCTCCAGTATGTCCAACCCACCCTGGGCTCATTCTCCAGCGGAGAAGCCGCCATGCTTTCATTCTGGTAGAAGACTCCGCGCGTGGGATAATACATAGTAACCCAGTCTGTA
>JAFZML010000054.1 GCA_017553255.1 Bacteroidales bacterium
AAATACCATTATCATCATTGAACACAACCTGGACGTTCTGAAGAGCGTAGACTACCTCTTTGACATGGGCCCGGAAGGCGGCCGCCGCGGTGGCCAGATAGTTGCCCACGGCACCCCGGAGCAGCTTGCCTCAGACCCCGCCTCCGTCACCGGCCCGTACCTGAAGGATTTGCTGTAACCGTGTTTGCACGTAAAACGCGTATAAGGCCGATTTCACTGCCAACACGGCAAGGAAATCGGCCTTTTTCTGGAAAAACGTTGCCGTGTTGGCACCAAAAACGCCCACAGGAGCAATCTGGCTGCAAACACGGCAAAAGCGAAGAGGGCTAGAAGAAGCGCACTACGTCTTCAAGTGGCCTTCTTTCCGGCCTGGAAGGGTCCTGTGCGCGGTATCCCAGTGCAATCACTGCCATGATGGTCTCTGTCTCCGGGATATTGAAGCAAGTTCGAAGGGCGTCTGTATCACGCATTCCCATAATCAGGGTGTCGAAGCCCATTGCGCGCGCCTTTAGAATAAGGTAGGCATTGCTGAGGCCGTTGTCGTATGCGCCCCAGGAGTCTCCAAGTTCATCTACGGCCATGCCGCGGAAGAATCCGGACTTCCCTTTTTCAAATGTAGATACAATGAAAACGGGGGCGTTGGCTACCCGGTCTTTGTTGCCGCCAACCATTTCAAGGACGGCGGCTCGTTTTTCTTCACCTATTGCAACATAGTATTTACTGGGCTCCTGGTTTGCCCAGGAAGGAGCCTCCTGCGTTGCAAGAAGCAGTTCACGTACCTCGGCCTCAGAGATGGACTTTGATGCATCATAAGCGCGGACGCTCCGTCGTGAGGCAAGGACTTCGTCAAAAGATACACCGGATTCTACCCGGGGTGACTGGTTGCAGGCCATAATAGCAAAGGCCGCAAGGGTGAAGAAGAGCAATTTTCTCATAGTAATTAATTCCAAAACTATTCAAATTTAGCAAAAATCGCAGTCATTTTGTCCCAAATCCCGCAAAACGTAAAATAAAACACGTGAAACAACACAAGTTATCAACACCCCCTTGACACTTACGGAGGAGCTTTGTATCTTGCCCCCCATGAAAGATACTTACCATATATGTTTCACATCGCATGACGAAGTGATGTTCAGGGACGCAGAGGACCATAATGTGTTCATAAACCTGATGGCTCTCCATTCTTTTTCCACCGGGACGGAAATTATGGCGGACGCAGAGATGTCTACCCACGTCCACCAGGGAGTGTTCGCAGACAATCCCATGGAGTTCGCCCGCCGGGAAAGGATGTCCTATACTAAATACTTCAACGCCAAGTATGGCCGGGAGGGACGTTTGGGCCAGAAGTACACTTTTGTTGTGAAAGTATTAGGCCTCTATCATATTCTGGCCATGCTGTCCTACGTGTTGAGAAACGGCCTGCACCATGGAGCGTCCCCTACCGCCTTCGGCTATCCGTTCTGCAGTGTGAGGGATATGTTTTCTGAGGATATCGGCCTTTGTGGAGATGTTGCCGTCCCTATGTCCAGGGCCGATATCGCAAGCCGCCTTCCGCGTTACTCTGATTTCCCGGACTCTTTCCAGATGAATGAGCGCGGGGTGTTCGTCCGCAGTTCCTTTATGGAGCTCCGGCGCACGGAGCAGTTTTACTCCAGCCCGCGCAATTTCCTGTATCAGATGAACCGCATTTCAGACGAATCCTGGAGCCAGGAACAGCTGAAGGACGACACCGGTACGCCCATCACTCTAAAAGACATTGAGAACGCCGATGAAAAGACTGTAGCTAAGATGCTTAATAATGAGTATGGCCGAAACTTCAACCGCACCCGCCTTCAGGATTTGGACGTGTGCACTCTTATAGACAAGGAACTGTGCCGCCCGTTTGGAGCAAACTCCGTGTATGAGCTAACGGAGTCACAGAAAATGCGCATAGCCCGCCAGCTGAAGTACGACTTTCACGTCTCCGATGCCCAGATATCCCGCTGCCTGGTGCTGTAGCTTTTGCCGTGTTTGCAGCCAGATTGCTCCTACGGGCGTTTTTGGTGCCAACACGGCAACGTTTTTCCAGAAAAAGGCCGATTTCCTTGCCGTGTTGGCAGTGAAATCGACCTTATACGCGTTTTACGTGCAAACACGGCAACGGGGCCGCGCCGCGGGGGCAACGGGCCTATCTGCCGCCGCCACCGAAACCACCGCCGGAGAAGCCGCCACCGCCGCCGAAAGAGGAGTGGCCGCCGGTGCCGTTGATGTTGCCGGCCTTGGCTACGGCATTGCCGAATGAGCGGGTGCTCATGCTGTTGGTCCAAAGGACCATGTACGTGAAGCGGTCTGTATCCATGCCGGTGCTCTTTGCAACCTCATCATAAATGGCGGGGTACAGTTTCTTGAACTGCTTGGCCACTTTTTCTGCAATGCCAAAGAGCTGTGCAAAAACCAGATAATCCTTCCAAAGCCCAACCTCCGACGAAGCCCTTTCACCACTTAAGGTGAAGTCCTTCAGGAAATTGCGGAACTCTATGAGATGGCAGGCCTGCTGCTGGCCTTCCGTGGTGCAGTGACCTTCCGTGAGGAAGTAACCCTTGTCACGGAACCAGGTTTCTCCACGTGCAACGGCGCGGTCCGGCCAGGCGGTCATCTTCTTGTAGTTTTTGGTAGACCATTTCTCGAACTCGTTCTTTTCCAGGATTTTATTGTCTCCTGCAGCGCTGAGGGCCCACTGGAAGAGGTCTTCCTCTACGTCGTCCATACTGGCGCTGGGGGCTTCAAACAGAAGATTCACCCTCTTGTCCGACTTTGGATCCGGGAGCACCTTGAGCTTTCCGTCCATTATCCAGCGTAGGAAAAACGCCCCTATGATATTCTGGGGCTGTACAGTGCTGCCGAATCGGCCACCCTTAGCCAGAAGGTATTCCGCCGCAAAGAGGTTTCCGTCAAGGGGGATGTCCCTATACCAGCCGTCAACCTTGGTTCGGCCAAAAATGGACTTTTTCCACTTATACCCAAGGGCCGATGCAACTGCCACATACAGGATGATGAATATTCCGCCTATGAAGAGAAGCGCGAAGCCAAGGAGAAACCATTTCTCTGCGGGATCTTCCTCTCCGTAAGAGCTGCCGTCAAGGGCCTTGTCAATGAGGTCCTGAACAGGGCCGCCCTTGTAAACAGCGGGCTGGAACATGCCCTTTTCAAACTTCACCAGGGCAATGAACTTTGAGCGGGAATCCATTTCCTCGGAGGTTTCGGCCACAACTTTTCCATCCTTCACGTTGATGTCTCCGTAGAAGCCGAAGGCCCACACGCGGGTGTTGTCGTAGGTCCACTGAGGGCAGTCAAACGCAGGGCCGATAGTAAGTTTCACGTGCTCCGGGGCATCGTTCATGCCAGGATTCACGAACATGTAGTTGAAGGCATCTGCGTCATCATAGGCCTGCACCAGGCCCGTGAGGACGAAGGTCACTTCCCAGTTGTGGATGCCGGTTTCCCCAAGGCCCCAGCAAAGCTCTGCGCCGTCACGCTTGCGGACCATGCCGCACTTCCCGGCCTTCCAGCTGCGGGAACGGTCTACGTCCCAGCGGTCCCCGAGGCTTTCCATGGGAACGCCGTTATCCGTAACGGAGAGCTCCCCAATGGTCATGGGACCAAGATTCTGAACGGGGATGTACCATTCAGTGTTCTCAGAGCCCACTTTCACCCTCCAGCGCTGAGTGACAAGAGCGCTGCCATCCTGATTAACGGCAACGCTTATGTCAAGGTCGCTGACCCGGTGGGCCGCCGCCATGGCCGTGAAGGCCAGGGTGACAGCCAGTGCTGCGAGTCTTTTCATCTATAATTCCGGATAGTCTTTTTTGGAAACGTCGTCGGCAAGGTAATCACGCTTTGCAAAGCCCAGGAGGCCGGCCACCAGAGAGGTGGGGAATACGCGGACCTGCTGGTTGAAGCGGGTTACGGTGTCGTTGAAAGTCATGCGGGACAGGCGTACGTTTTCTTCGTAGTCCTTGATGTCCTTCATGGTTTGCTGATAGTTGGCGCTGGCCTTGAGGTCCGGG
>JAFZML010000055.1 GCA_017553255.1 Bacteroidales bacterium
ATGTCCTTCTGGGAAAGGTGGCGGAAAATGGCGTGACGCTTTTTCACAACTTCATCAGGTGAAAGCGGAACGGCCATATCCACGCGGCCAAGCTCCCACTCCATCCAGGCGCCTCTGTAAAGCCAGATATGGGTTTCGGAGAGCCACTTGTTGCCTTCTTCCTTGAGCTGCTCAACTGCTTCCAGGGCCGCCTCCGTGCAAACGCGGTGGGTTCCGTGAGGATCCGCCAGGTCACCTGCCATGAAGATCATGTGAGGCTTAAGGTCTGAAATGAGCTTTTTGATAATATCAACATCGGCCTGGGAACGGGGGTTCTTCTTAATGCCGCCGCTCTCATAGAACGGGAGGTTGAGGAAGTGGACATTGGTGTTGTCATTCAGGCCGAATGAACGGACGGCGCCGCGGGCTTCGGACCTACGGATGGCGCCCTTCATCTCAAGCAGTGCGCGGGGCTCCGGCTCACCGGGAACCTTGCTCTCTACAAGCTTCTTAACCTCATCAAATTTATCGGCAAAACCAAGCTGGAAGGCGCAGTCCATATGCTGGAGCACTACGTCGTCGTGAACGGCCACGTTGCCGGAAGTCTCATAAGCTACGTGGACGTCGTGGCCCTGGGAGGCCAGGCGGATAAAGGTACCGCCCATTGAAATGACGTCGTCGTCCGGGTGAGGGCTGAAGATGAGGACCGTCTTGGGGAAAGGTTTGGCCGATACCGGGCGTGTGCTGTCGTCGGCGTTGGGCTTTCCTCCGGGCCATCCGGTAATGGTGTGCTGGAGGTCGTTGAAGACGTTGATGTTTATCTTGTCATAGGGGCCGTACTTCTGGAGGAGCTCATCCAGGTTGTTGTTGAGATAGTCTTTTTCTGTGAGCTTGAGGATGGGCTTTCCGGTTACCTGGCACAGCCACACCACGGCCTTGCGGATGAACTTGGGAGTCCAGTCGCAGGGACCCACCAGCCAGGGGGCCTCGGTGCGGGTGAGGAGGCTGCCGGCGGTTTCATCCACGTACAGGGAAATGTGGTCATGGGCCTGCAGCAGGGATGCCGGGCAGTCAGTGGTCATGGGACCTTCCGCAATTGCCTTTACAACATTGGCTTTATCTTCACCCCAGGCCATGAGGATAATCTTCTTGGAGCTGAGCATTGTGCCAATTCCAAGGGTGATGGCTTTGTCCGGGGTAGCTGCCAGGTCATGGTTGAAGTTCTTGGACTGCCTCTTGCGGGAGTTATAGGAGAGGCGTACCGTGCGGGTGCGGGTTTTGATGTTGGAGCCGGCCTCGTTGAAGCCAACCTGGCCCTTTTCACCTACGCCAATAACCAGGAGATCCAGATTGCGTGCAATGGCGTCAAACTTAATGCAGTAGTCTGACACTTTGTCCTCAGGAACGGTGCCGTCCGGGATATGGATATTCTCCTTGAGGATATCTACCTTATCCAGGAGAGCCTCATGGATGGCGTGGTTGCGGCTTTGCATTTCATCGCTGGAAGCGGGATAGTACTCATCAATGGTTACCACTTCCACGTTCTTGAATGAAAGCTTTCCTGCCTGATAACGGCGGGTAAGTTCATTGTACAGGGATCTGGGGGTGGCGCCGGTTGTGAGACCAAGCCTGAAAAGGCCGTCCTTGTGGTTGTTGATGGCATCCTCAATGATGTCTGCCACTGCGTACGATGCCGGTCTGGAGTCCTGGTACACCATGGTCCAGATTTTCTCATAGGTGTGCAGGATGCCGGCAGGGAGGTTCTTTTCAATGAGCCCGCCCTCGTAAGGTAAAGTGAAATGTTTGCTCATATATATTACTAGGTTATTACCTTGTGACTTTTTTCACTCTCTTCTCCACGTCTTACAAAGTTAATCGTTTTTTAGACAAAATAGAACATATTTTTGTCAGAATTGGTTTCTTGGTATTTCCTTTTTTTTGCATCTTTGTATTCAGAAACACAAATTAATAATGCGCCACATAATTTTTAGAGCCTTTTTGCTCCTTCTGGCGGTGGCCCTGCCTCTTCAGGCATTTGCCCAGCAAACCATAAAAGGAGTGATACAGGATGAGAACGGAGCCCCTGTTGCAGGCGCCTTTGTCCTGATTCAGGGCACCAGCACGGGTGTCACCTCAGACAATAACGGACTGTTTGAAATCAAAGCCTCAAAGGGCCAGGTCCTTGAGATTTCCTGCCTTGGAATGGTGAGCCAGGAGGTGACGGTAACATCCGCCTCCCTTGCCGTTCACATGCAAACGGACGCGGAAATACTTGAGGACGTGGTGGTTGTAGGTTATGGCGTAACCCGTAAGCGTGACCTCGCGGGCAGCGTCTCATCCATAAAGGCCGATGAAGTAAAGGCCGGTGTCATTACCAACACCGCAGACCTCCTCAGGGGCCGTGCAGCCGGTGTCGCCGTCAGGCAGACTTCATTTGAGCCCGGCGGCGGAATCAACATCCGCGTCCGTGGCTCGTCCTCAATATCGGCCAGCAATGACCCTCTGTACGTGGTGGACGGCATCCAGAGCAACGTGGGCAACCAGGTGAGCCCGGAAGACATTGAGAGCATTGAAATCCTCAAGGACGCCGCAGCAACGGCCATCTACGGAGCCCGCGGCGCCAACGGCGTTATCCTCATCACCACTAAGCAGGGCGCGGCCGGAAGGTTCTCCGTGGATTATTCCTATAATATATCGGCCAAAATCCTCAGAAATCCCTGGAAGATGATGAATGCGGAGGATAAGATCAACTTTGACATGAACGTGTGGCGGGAAAACGGCAGCGCCGGAGACCCTCCCTACACAGAGGAGCAGCAGGCATTCAAGGGCGCGGGCACGGACTGGATCAAGGAAATGACCCGCACCGCCCTCACCCAGACTCACGCCGTGAACGTCCAGGGCGGCAATGACAAGGTTAGGGCCGCCGCAAGCTTTGTGAACGTGACGGATAAAGGCCTTGTGCTCAATTCAGACTTCGGCCGCACAAGCGCACGTATCAATGCCGATTTCACCCCCACAAAATGGCTCCGGGCCGGTGTAAACGCATATCTGGCAGCTACAAACCGTACATATTTCAGCACCGGCACAGCAAGCTCTACCAGCAACGTCATCTACTGGATGTTCCTTGCAAACCCCATGAACACGGTTGAAGGAAAGGACGTTTTCGGCCGGGATGCACGCGTGGAAAAAGTGTATTATGAGCTCATGTACCAGGATTACAACATAAGCGTAAACAACAATTACGTAACGCTTTATGCCGAGGTAGATCCCTTCCCGTTCCTGAAGGCCCGCGTGCAGTATTCCACAAGCCGTGAAAACGACAAATACCAGAGCTACTTTAACCGCAACACCTCCGTTGGCGCCTCCTACAACGGCCAGGCCACCCAGGAGGCGGAAGACGTGCACTACCAGCAGCTGGAGGGCATCCTTACCTTCCACAAGAAGTTTGGTAAGGCCCATGACGTAAAGGTGATTGGCGGTACGGGCTGGATTAAAAACCTGTACAGCTATTCCGGCATGGGAGCCCATGACTTTACCACGGATGAATTCTCCTACAACAACATGGGCGCGGCAAACAAGGTTGACTGGATAAGCACCGCAAAAACGGAGAAGACAAATATCTCTTTCTTCGGCCGCGCGGAATACGTTCTCCTTGACAAGTATATCCTTAACGCCAGCGTACGCTTTGACGGTGCGTCAAACTTTGGTGAGGGCAGTAAATGGGGCGTCTTCCCCGCCGCTTCAATTGCCTGGCAAATTGGTGACGAGCCCTGGATGGAGTTCACAAAGCCCCTCTTCTCCTCCATCAAGCTGCGCGCAAGCTTCGGCCAAACCGGTAACGACGGTATCGGCACATATAAATCCCTCAGGACATATGCCTTCCAGGATATCTACCTTGGCGGTAACAGCATTGTGAAGGGTATGTTCCCCAACAATGCCGGTAACGCCCTCCTACACTGGGAAACCACC
>JAFZML010000056.1 GCA_017553255.1 Bacteroidales bacterium
CAAAATTCATCATAGAGGGCGGGCACAGGCTGTCCGGCACCATCACCCCGCAGGGCGCAAAGAATGAGGCGCTTGAGGTTATCAGCGCGGTTCTCCTTACGTCGGAGCCCGTCAAAATGACCAACATCCCGGAAATCCTGGATGTCAAAAATCTCATAGAGCTTCTGCGCGGCATGGGCGTGAAAGTAACCCGCCACTCCAAGGGCTGCTATACTTTCCAGGCCGATAATGTAGACACCTCATACATTGAAACAGAGGAGTTTGTGGCAAAGTGCGCCAAGCTCCGCGGCAGCGTGATGGTGGTGGGCCCGCTCCTTTCCCGTTTCGGCCATGCCTGGTTCCCTAAGCCGGGAGGTGATAAAATCGGCCGTCGCAGGGTGGATACCCACCTTGACGGCATGTGCAACCTTGGCGCCCAGATGGAGTATGACCCTAAGCGCCGGGCGTTCCACCTCACCACTGAGGGCCGTCTTACAGGCCGATACATGCTTCTTGACGAGGCCTCCGTCACCGGCACCGCCAACATAGTGATGGCCGCAGTGCTTGCAAAGGGCACCACAACCATCTACAATGCCGCCTGTGAGCCCTACGTCCAGCAACTCTGCAAGATGCTCAACCGCATGGGTGCATTCATTGACGGCGTTGGCTCCAACCTCCTCCGCGTGCACGGCGTAGAGAAACTTGGCGGCACGGAGCACAAGATTCTGCCGGATATGATTGAGGTGGGATCTTTTATCGGCATGGCTGCAATTTGCCAGAGTGAAATCACCATCAAGGACGTCTCCTGGTATGACCTGGGGATAATTCCTGACTCTTTCCGCCGCCTTGGAATCAAGCTGGAGCAGCGCGGAGATGACATTTACGTCCCCGCCCAGGACAGCTATGAGATTGACTCCTTCCTGGACGGCTCCATAATGACTCTGGCCGATGCCCCCTGGCCGGGTCTCACCCCGGACCTTCTTTCGGTGATGCTGGTTGTGGCAACCCAGTGCAAGGGAAGCGTCCTCATACACCAGAAGATGTTTGAGTCAAGGCTGTTTTTCGTGGACCGCCTCATAGACATGGGCGCCCAGATCATCCTCTGTGACCCCCACAGGGCGGTTGTTATCGGCCATGATCACAGAATCACCCTCAAGGCCGCACGCCTGGTTTCCCCGGATATCCGCGCCGGTATTGCCATGCTCCTTGCCGCAATGAGCGCCAAGGGCACGTCTACAATAGACAATATTGAGCAGATTGACCGCGGCTATGAGGACATCGAGGGCCGTCTCAATGCCCTTGGAGCGCATATTACCCGCGCCTAGCTCTATGGATTACAATAAATTCTTTTCGGCCGATGTTCCGTCGTTTCTGAGGTCTCCCGTCAGGGAGATTTTCAGGAAGGTGGACCTTTCGGCAATATGTTCATTTGCCGGCGGCTACCCCGCTGCGGTGACTTTTCCCACGGAGCAGATTCCAGGGCTGGCTGCCACGGTTTTGGAAAAATACGGCACCAAGGCCCTTCAGTACGGTGCAACGCAGGGCGTTCCGGAACTTCGGCAGGCAATTGCATCCCGCTACGGCGTCCCCGTATCCCAGGTCCAGATAACCACCTCCTCCCAGCAGGGCATTGACGTTTGCTCCAGAGTGTTTTTGGACCCTGGAGACATAGTCCTTGCCAAGAGCCCGGTCTATCTTGGAGCCCTGCAGAGTTTCCGCGCCTATCGGGCCGAAGTGATGGACATACCCTCAGGGGACTCCACTTCGCTTCGCTCCGTTCCGGCCCCTCCCACTGCCTACGGCAGCGGGCCCATCCCCCTACACTTGTCCGGGGGTGGACAAGCCCCTGAGGGTATGCCCCTCACTTCGGCCAAGTTCATCTACGTGATCCCGGACTTCAACAACCCCTCCGGAGAAACAATGACGTTGGAGGAGAGAGAGGAGATTGTGCGCATTGCCCGGGAGATGGATTTGCTCATTGTAGAAGACAGCCCGTACAGGGAGCTTAGATATAGCGGTGAGCAGGTGAAAACTATCCGGGAGTTGGCCCCGGAGCGCACGCTGCACCTTGGCAGCTTCTCCAAGATTTTTGCACCGGGGTTCCGGCTGGGGTGGATTATCGGCCCGGAAGAACTTCTGGAGCAGATTTACGTTTGCAAACAGTGCCTGGACCTTTGCCCGCCGGTGTTGGACCAGTATATGGCTTGCGAGTTTTTGGAGTCCGGTGCGCTTGACGCCAACCTTGAAAAGACCATTGCGGAATACCGCCGCCGCAGAGACCTTATGCTGGGGCTTCTGGAGAAGTATATGCCTGCCGGGGCCTCCTGGACACATCCGGAGGGAGGCCTTTTCCTCTGGCTCACGCTGCCGGAAGGCATTGATACCGTGGCGCTTTATGATGAGGCGTTATCGGCCGGGGTGGCCTACGTTGCCGGTTCCTTCTTCTACCCGGACGGCAGCCATCGCAACACCATGCGCCTCAATTTCTCCTTCATAGAGGAGTCCAAGATGGAGCCCGGAATAAAGCTCCTTGCCGGCCTGGCTGCCAACTCTCTGAAACACAGGTAGTTACAACTTTTCGGGTGCACCTGGAAGTGCACTCGACAATTAGGAAAACGCTGAATGACAAACAGTTACGTGCCAGAAATATTTAAGTTCTCAGGAGCGGGGAACGACTTTGTGGTCATAGATGGCCGAAGCGGTGGGGTGGATGACTTCCGCCAGCCGCAGCGCATCACTCAGCTGTGCCGGGAGTACAAAACGGACGGGCTAATGATACTCTCCCTATCCGACACCACCGTCATGCCCGGCCCCGACCGGGCATCTCTCCCGGACTTCATCATGGAGTTCTTCAACCCTGACGGCAGCGGCGGTATGATGTGCGGCAATGGAGGCCGGTGCATAGTTGCCTTTGCCGATTACCTTGGCCTGGAGCCCGCCTCTCCCGATGGCACATGGCATTTCCTTGCACCGGACGGAATCCATGAAGCAAGGATTCTGGACAGGAGTATCACGTCCGGAGGAACTCCGCTCGCTTCGCTCGCTCCGGCCCCTCCCACCGCTGACGCGGCGGGCCCCTCCCCCTACCCATGTCCGGGGGTGGACATGTCCTCCGGACGTGATACTCCTGTTCTGAGATGGACTGTCCGTCTAAAAATGATTGACGTCCAGGGCGTTACGTCGGTGAAAAACGGATATTTTCTGAACACAGGCACCCGTCATTACGTCCAGTTTGTGAAGGATGTGGATGCCATTGATATGGAGAAAGAAGCCAAGCCCATACGCTGGGATGCGGCTTTCCAACCTGAAGGAACCAACGTCAACTTTGTGCAGGTGACACCGGAAGGTCTAAAGGTTCGCACCTTTGAAAAAGGCGTTGAGGGGGAAACCCTGGCCTGCGGCACGGGCATCACGGCAAGTGCCATAGCCGCCTGCTACGCCCAGATCCCCGATCAGGTTGGGGATGACGACGGTGCGACGGTCACCGACACACGTCATGCCCGGCCCCGACCGGGCATCTCCTACCGCCTCCAGTGCCGCCGTGGAGACTGGTTGCAAGTGGAATTCAAAAGGTTGGAAGACGGATTCTCAGATGTTTTTCTTACCGGTCCCGCAGAATTGACCGCCATCTCCAAATAGAATATCTCCCTCACGGGCGAGCGTAGGAACGACGGCACATCGGCCGATAAATTTTCCTAATCCATATATTTAAGCAAAGTTGCTGATTATTAATAAAAAAACCTTATATTTGCCGAGACCAGAAATAGGATTTTTAACTCAAAACACTTAATAGTATGAAAAAATTATTTGTAGCCGCCCTCCTTGCAGCGGTAATCCTTCCTTTTTTCAGCTCTTGCCAGAAATCTGACCAGGCTTCCGGAAACACATCAAACAGTGCAACCTTTGTTGGCCAATGGCAAATTTCAAAAATAATCTGGCAGTATTATGTCGATGGATCTATTCGTGAAGAAGCAACCGAATATATGGATGCTCAGAACGGTGAAATGTTTGAATTCAGGGCCGACTACACCTTTGTTGACGTTGTAACCAAAGACGGTGTTGCCTATGTCCCGTCCAACGGCACTTATGTCAAAACGCCTTCCATGATTATTCTCACATATCCGTCATATACAATGACTTTAACAATTGAATCCCTGACCGCAAATGAAGCTGTTGTGATAGATGAGCAAACCTCAGAATCCGGCGGTCATGTCAATAAGACTGTGAGAAGGATATTCCTTAGGAAATTATAATTATGAATAAGGTTATCAAGGGTCTGGGAATAGTTTCAATTGTTCTCGGACTTTTTGCTTGTACGGCAAAGGAAAATCCTGAGGAGGGGTCCTCTTACTCAGGCGGAAGTTCAATAGACATATTTCTTTCTCCGGCCAGCCTTGAGTTGGTTCCCGGAGAGTCCTCAGTTGTGTCATATTCGTTCAACCGTATCTTGTCCAATCCTCAGGTGGTGGTGCTTCCGGCCACCGGGCTTCAGGTAAGTACAACCCCCGCCGCAGGCGGCCAGACCGGCACAATCCAGGTGACATTATCGGCCGATATTGTCATAGGTACAGTCCTGCAGGCTACTGTCGTTGCCGTAGACGGGGACCTCTCTGTCCAGAAACCCCTTATTGTAACGGCCAAGGAGCCGGAACAGGCCAAACCGCTGGGTTCCGTACGTAATATCAGGACAATCAAGTTAACTGATGATAAGCAAGATTTTTTCGTACAGTACGAGTACAATAATGAAGGCCGTGTATTATACGCACACTTATATGATGGGGATTATGAGTATCTGGCGGCGTATGAATACCCCTCGCAGAGTAGTGTCATTATAAATGTAGAGACAGCCACACTTACCTGCTTTATCACAGAAGAGAAATTGGTTTCGTTAACGGAACAAAACGACGGAGGATCCTATAAAACCATTTTCGAATACGATGCCTACGGACATCTGGCCTCCGTTGGGGACGAATCTTATATTTGGACCGGCGGCAACATTACCTCTTCACGGTATGAGAGCGACAATTTCCAGTATTCTTCAGAGATAAGTTACACTTCTTACCCTGATAAGGGTGGCCTGTCTTTCCCATTGTGGAATAATGGAATAGGAGATGAAGAATCGGGAGTTCTTGTTCCAATCCTTTCCAGATTGTCCGGTATAAACAGTGAAAACTTGCCGGCCTCTGTCAAATACACTTCTACTTATTCCAATAATACAAGGTACTATGATTACGCGTTTGACAATGACGGCTATGTGAAAACTGTGTTGACAGATGACGGAATGGTCATTAAAATATGGTACGTTGACGAGCCTGAATCCGACGAGGAAAAACCGGAAGAACCCACTGTGGATCCGGTAGATCCGGGCAGCATCATGGATGTCACCGGCGCTCAGTTCCTTGAAGCGGAGCCATCCTCCACCCAGCTTTACAGGCTGAAGGGCGCCATATCGTCTATCGGCAACAGTACATACGGAAATGTGACATTATGCACGGAAGACGGCAGTTACATTTGGATTTATGGAATATCTTCAAGTCCCATAGGTTACGGCGGCGCTACAGACCGCACGTTTGCGAATCACCGCCTCAGGGTTGGAGATGAGGTTACTCTGGTTGGATATGCTTATGAATACAATGATTCCATAGAAATGAACTACGGTTATCTGGAATCATCGTACCATCTTCAGGCCTCAGACTTTGCAGGAACTTACAGCGTGTTCTCTGACATGATTGAGTATGAGGATACATTCGTAGAGTGGACCGGAGTAACAGTTGAGGTGCCAACCAATGGTTATATGCTGTTTCAAGGAATGTCTTACTACAAGGACGATGATTGGGTGGATACATTCGCCGTTGCCCTTGGTGAATATGATGACGAGACTGGCACCGTGAAACTTCTTAACGGCTGGTTCAACAGAAATTACTATTGGTGGTACAACAGCGACCCTGATCAGAAGTATATTTCCATCTTCTATACTGTAAAGGCGGATAACTCGGCACAGAGCTACACTTGGGCCAATTCAGACCTTGTGCTTCGGCCAAGTGGATGTCTGAGGAGTTCAACCTGGTTTGGACTTGACAGGGCCGGCAGCGCGGAGGAAAGCCAGTACATATTCCTTGACCATTATTATGATTCGGATTCCGGAGAAGTGGGAGAGGGTACATACAGAAGCGACATCTTCCAATTCTACTTCATGTTAAAACGGTCCGAGTCTGTGAACTCTCCCGCATTACACCGCTCTTTGAATAAAGAGTCTGTCCGCAAGGCTCAGATTCCGCAGTCCGGAAAGAAAGTGCCCATGGGCTTTTCCCGTTAACGGCTGAGAATCATATAATTACGCATTTTGCTCCAGGTGTACAGCCTGGAGCAATTGTTATAGCGACCGTTTTCCCTTTTTTGCTATCTGGGGGATGACGGAAAAATCCACCTGCAGTGCCGCCGTGGCGACTGGTTGCAAGTGGAATTCAAAAGGCTGGAAGACGGATTCTCCGATGTTTTTCTTACCGGTCCGGCTCAGCTGGTTTATTAGCGTACGCAGCTCTAATAAAGTATAGGCTTGCCGCTCTTGTCGAAGGAGTAGATGAACTCTGCGTCAAGGGTGCCATTATTGGCCAGCATAGTTACTACGCTGCCCTTGTTTGACTGAGTGTTTGAGGCGCTTGACAGCCGGGCTGTATTAATCTCTTCTTTTGCAGCGTTAAGAAGGGTATAGGTGGCCGAAAATCCTCCGGTATAAGTGTATTTGACATCATCAGACAATGTTACGCCTGATTTGAGCCTTATTGTGCTGTTGATGGTGAAGTTGGCGGGGAGTGTGCTGTTGATGGCCTTGACTAATGTGGTGGAGGTCATCTTCTCTGACACCTTTTCAGTTCCATTATTGAAGGTGACGGTTATATCCATGTTGTCCACCATGTCCTGGGGCTCTTCCAGGGTGAAGTTGAGCTGGACATAGACGGGAGTGGCGTCTTTCTGTTCCTGCTGTCCAGACTGATTGTCATTGCTTTTGTTGCAGGCTGTGAATGCCAGGGCGCAGCCAACGATGGCCGCATACATCATCATGTGTTTTTTCATGTTCTTATAGTTTTACCTTACAAAGGTATAAATAATTTCGCCAATAATAGTTATTTTTGTATTCTGGTATGAATACAAAGACATTACACGGCTGCGGCACCGCGCTTCTCACTCCCTTCAAGGGTGGGGAAGTGGACTATGAGTCCTTTGCCGCCACGGTAGACTGGCAGGTAGAAACCGGCATTGATTTCCTTGTCCCCCTAGGAACAACCGGGGAAACTCCCACGCTCACGGAAAGTGAAAAGCTTCAGGTGCTGGAAGTTACGCTGCAGCACGCTCAGGGCCGTCCTGTTATGGCCGGCGTGGGGTCCAACTCCGTGAGGGGCACGCTGGACAACATCCGCCTCCTTCAGGATGCCGATGCTTTCCTGGTGGTTGTCCCGTTCTACAACAAACCTCCCCAGAGGGGCATGTATGAGTATTTCAAGGCCGTGGCAGCGGCAACGCCAAAGCCCATCGTGATTTACAACGTCCCGGGCCGCACGGGTTCCAATATTGAGCCCGATACCGTTCTGGCGCTGGCGAAGGATGTGCCCAATATTATCGGCATAAAGGAAGCTTCCGGAAAAATTGAGCAGTCCCTGAAAATTCTGGAAGGCCGCCCGGAAGGTTTTTCCCTCCTCTCCGGCAATGATGAGGATACTCTAACGCTTATGAAGGCCGGGGCCGATGGCGTCATTTCCGTTGCTTCCAACGTATTTCCTTCGGCAATGGCAGATTTCGTCCACGCACTTGAAGCCGGCCGCTTTGAGGATGCCGCCAGGATGGATGAGCGTCTGAAACCCCTCTTCAAGGCCCTTTTCGTAGAGCCCAACCCCATCCCTGCAAAGGCGGCAATGGCCCAGCTTGGTCTTATGGAAAACAGCCTCAGGCTGCCGTTGGTGAAGGCCACGGAGGCAACTGAAGAGCTTCTTAAACAAACCCTTCAAGAGCTGTTCTAATGGAAGTTACCCTTAAGGAATTCAACGCCCTCATGGACGCCCTGGAAAAGGGTGAAGTCCGTGTGGCTCAGAAAGTTAACGGCGCATGGCAGGTGAACCGTGAAGTCAAGGAAATCATCCTTGCGGGCTTCCGCCTGGGCGCCATCAGGGAAATGTCTCAGGGCCAGTTCCCGTTCTTTGACAAAGACACCTTCCCGGTGAGGCAATTCAAGGCCGAAGACTGCGTCCGTATAGTCCCTGGCGGCACATCCGTCCGCCGCGGTGCGTATATGGCTCCCGGCTCCATCATCATGCCTCCGGCATATGTCAACGTGGGCGCGTACGTAGACGAGGGCACCATGGTAGACAGCCACGTCACCATAGGCTCCTGCGCCCAGGTGGGGAAGCACATACATATATCGGCCTCCACGCAAATTGGCGGCGTGCTTGAACCGGCCGGCGCCCTTCCCACAATCATTGAGGACGGCGCTTTCATTGGCGGCAACTGCGGCATCTATGAGGGTACAATAGTCCAGGAAGGCGCCGTGATTGCTTCCGGCGTCATAATCACCTCGTCCACAGCCATTTATGATGCCACAAAGGATGAGTTCATTAAGCGCAATGAGGATGGTAGGATTGTAGTCCCCGCCGGCGCCGTTGTGGTGAGCGGCTCCAAGCCCATCGTCCGCGGCGGCAAGCCCCTTGAGAGCGGAGTTCATCTCTACTGCCCTGTGATTGTGAAATACCGTGATGAGAAAACCGCCGGTTCAGTACATTTGGAGGATTTGTTACGTTAATTGTCATACCGAGCGAAGCGAGAGTATCTCAAATAATAAAGAAATGATTGTCGCAGTAGTAGGCGCAACGGGCCTGGTGGGCTCAAAGATGTTGCAGGTTCTGGAGGAGCGTGCGTTCCCGGTGACGGAGCTGTTGCCGGTGGCGTCGGAGCGTTCCTGGGGCAAGAAAGTACGTTTTCAGGGCAGGGAGTGGACGGTTATGAGTGCCAGTGACGCCATCGCCCGGAAGCCCGCCCTGGCCATTTTCTCGGCCGGATGGGCGGTATCGGCCCAGCTGGCGCCTCAATTTGCCGCTATTGGCTGCTACGTGGTGGACAACTCCTCCTACTGGCGCATGGACCCTTCCGTGCCGCTTGTGGTGCCGGAGATCAATGCCGATGTCCTGAAACCCAAGGACCATATCATTGCCAACCCCAACTGCTCCACCATCCAGATGGTGCTGCCGCTGGCACCGCTTCACAAGGCATTCGGCATCAAGCGTATTGTGGTGAGCACATATCAGAGCGTCACCGGCGCCGGACAGAGGGGCATTGAGCAGCTTGAGGCGGAACGCGCCGGCGGAACCGGCAGCAAATTCCCTCATCAGATAGACCTCAACGTCCTTCCGCACATTGACTCCTTCCTCCCGGACGGCTACACAAAGGAAGAGATGAAGATGGTCAACGAAACCCGCAAGATCCTCCGTGACCCGTCCATTGCGGTAAGCGCCACAACCGTGCGCGTACCCGTACGCGGCGGCCATTCGGAGAGCGTGAACCTTGAATTCCGGAGGCCCTTTGATTTGGCCGAAGCCCGAAAGCTTATGGCCTCCATGCCCGGCGTGGTCATTCAGGATGACCCCGCAAACAACGTCTACCCCATGCCCATCACCGCCTGGGAGAAAGACGATGTCTTTGTTGGCCGAATCCGCCGCGACACCTCCGTTGAGAACGGTCTCAACCTCTGGTGCGTCAGTGACAACATCCGCAAAGGCGCCGCCACCAACGCCGTCCAGATAGCCCAGGTCCTCCTCCAAAACGGCTGGTTGAAATAGACACTGTCATACCGAATAATCTTAATAGTCATTCCGAGTCCCTTTTTCTCATTCTGATTTCTTTTTTGTCATTCTGAGCGAAGCGAAGAATCTATGAATTACCAATTATTCAAGGACATACTGAGCATTGATTCCACTTCCGGAAAGGAGCGGGGAATGGCCCTGTGGCTTAATGACCATCTGGACGCTCCGTCCAAGGAACTAATGGAAGTAGGTGACGGCACCCTGAACCTTCTTCTGTCCTGGGGCACGCCCAAAGTAGTGTTCTGCACTCACATGGACACCGTCCCGCCGTACATAAAGCCACAAGCTAAATGGGATACACTCGCTTCGCTCGGTATGACAGAAACACCCTCCGTCATTCACATGAAATCGGAGCGTCCCACTGTCATTTCGACTGAGCGCAGCGAAGGAGAGAATCTCATATCCGGCAGAGGAAGCTGTGACGCCAAGGGGCAGATTTTTGCAATGTACACGGCCTGCAAGGAGCTGGAGGCAGAGGAGCACACGGACTTCGGCCTGCTGATTCTGGCAGGTGAGGAAACCGGATCATGGGGCGCAAAGGCATTCTCCAAGACTGGTTTCAAGGCGCCGTTCCTCATAGTTGGAGAGCCCACGGACAACAAGATGGTAAGTGCCGCAAAGGGCACTCTGTCATATGATTTGAAGTTTACGGGAGAAGCGTTCCACAGCGGATATCCTGAGTGTGGAACAAGCGCCGTAGAACTGTTTTGTGCGTTCCACAGTGCCCTGAAGGCGGTAGACTGGGGTATTGACCCGGAACTTGGAGAGACAACGTGGAACATCGGCCTCCTGAGTTCCCCCAATCCGCAGAACAGCCTTTCCCCGGAGCTCACCTGCCGCCTGTACTTCCGCACAACGTTCATCTCCCATGAGGCCGTCCAGCGCTGGATGCAGGAGATTGCCGGTCAAGCCGGCAATGACGAGGCGGCTCCGGCCATCACGCCCAGTGCTCCGGCAGTCATGCCCGATGCGCCCGCCTCCGTCATGCCCGACCTGATCGGGCATCTCACGGTCACCCCTCGCGGGGGAGACGTCCCGGCACGCTACGTGGTGCTGGACGGGTTTGAATCGGCCCCTGTAGCGTTTGGAAGTGATGCTCCGCACCTCACGGGCTTTGGCCACAAGATCATCTGCGGCCCGGGAAGCATAACAGTTGCGCACCGTGACAATGAGCACGTCCTTGTGAGTGACCTTGAGACCGCCGTGCGGCAATACGTCCGGATGGCCGTGGAGCTAATTAATTGTAAATGAGGAAATTATGTAAAAGAGGGTGAGCAAAATTATCCACCCTCTTTTGTGTAACTTAATAATAATCAACAACTTACCTCCACGCAAGACGTGGGCCTGAGCAAAGATATGATAAAAGTCATAATCAGTGGCTACGGAAAAATGGGCCACATGGTGGAAAAGGAGCTCCTGAAAAGGGGTATAACCCTGGTCCAGGCCAGCGAAGACATCGCGGCCACGGATCCGGCCATCGCCAGGGAGTGCGTGTGCATAGATTTCACTACGCCGGACGCTTTCAGGCAGAACTACCAGTTCATCGCCACGCATTTTAAGGCGGCGGTTGTCGGCACAACGGGCTGGAATGACATTAAGGCCGATGTAATAGCTGCTTTCGAGGCCGCCGGCACCCCAATGATCTACGCTTCCAACTTCTCTCTGGGTGTTAATGCGCTTGAGGCGGCCATCGTGAAGGCTTCGGCCCTGCTGAAGGGCGCCGGCTACGAGGCTCACATTGAGGAAATCCACCATGTCCACAAGCTTGACGCCCCGTCCGGGACGGCTAAAACCATGGCCGAACTTGTGGAAAAGGAACTCGGCATCACTCCGGAAATCAGCTCCGTGCGAGAAGGGGAGGTGCCAGGCATCCACACCCTTACGCTTACCTCAGACTGCGACGTCCTTACCTTCCGTCACGAGGCCTTCTCCCGCGAGGGCTTGGCAAAAGGCGCCGTGGTTGCCGCCATCAAAACCGAAGGCCTCAAGGGCGTACACGAATTCTCAGATCTTCTATGAGTTACAGAGTCTTAAAATTCGGCGGCAGTTCCGTAGCCAGTGCAACGGCTATGTCCAGCGTCCTGGATATAGTGGAGAAAGAGGCGCAGAAAGGTACCGTGGTACTGGTGAGCAGTGCCATCAGCGGCTGCACGGATGCCCTCCTTGACGGTAGCGCAAAGTCCATTGCCACCATGAAGGAGCGCCACGGGGCCATAGTCCAAAGGCTCTTCACCGGAGAAGAGAGAAACGCCGTCCAGGCACGTGTAGATGCCCTTTTCAAGGCGTTGGAAGAGGCCCCCAAGGAGGAGCAGGTAACATTTGGAGAGCTTCTTTCCACCACCATCCTTGC
>JAFZML010000057.1 GCA_017553255.1 Bacteroidales bacterium
ATGCCTTCAGTTTTTCCTTGCTTACGGGCAAAGGCTTCTGTTGCCATACGGTCAATTTCTGTCCACATAATACTATCGTAGTTTTGTCTTTCCGTTACTGTCATTGTTGCAAGTTCAGTGGCATGGTATAGTTTGTCAAGTAGCGGATCGTCAAAGGTTTTTGGAACTTCGGTGAATTCGTGCATATACTTCATTGAAAACACGAACTGCTCCAAAAGTCCCTTGCATTTTGCCGAATCTTTCACTCCCAGCTTTAACCGACCCAGTTCAAGGAAAACAAAGTTCAAAGCAGGCGTCATAAGCTCTCCATTGGGCAAATTACGGAGTTCGTAGCGGCTTATGTAGTTGTTTTCAATGGCGTCTTCGTTCTCATGCAAGATGGGGAAGTCTACCATACTTATTACATACACCGGCTTCAGGCTGTAATCCATAGCGTCTCTCTTGCCTTCATGAATCTCCTGCGCCCGGATTTCCATCTGTTCACGGATGGGATAGGTGGAATAAACCAACATCCGGTCCATGAAACTATCCTGCTCCCTGTTTTGCACTTCCACCAGGAATTCCTCCCCGGTGTCCCTGTCCTTGCACAACATGTCAAAGTTAACGTTTTTTTCAGAAATCACCAATCCGTGCATCTCTTTGTTCAGGAAAGAGATGCTTTGGATGTGCTTTCCGGGAATGAGGAGTTCGAAGATGTCAATGAGGAGACTCTCGTTGGCAGGGGTACAAAGAACCACTTTGAAAGTGGAGTCAAATAGCAGATAGGCATAGCGGCCAGCGCCGCGCAGAGATTGTGATGTGGTTTTTGAATATGGCAACATAATTATAAGTTTTTGTTGACCACGAATATATTGTAAAACTTTCCGGAAAACCACTATCACAAAAAACAAATCGTTGTTTCACGTGAGGAACGTGAAAGTTTTTACGTTTCAAGGGGAAAAACCCAAAGAAAAAATATGTTTTTTGTGATAAAAACTATGCTATTATGCTCTTACGTCGTTAAAGAGCGGAAGATGGGGCCGTTTGCCCCCACGCGTTGACAATGATTGTAAAAATGCGTATCTTTGTAAGCTATGAGACCATTATATCTTACAAATACGCTCAGCCGTACCAAGGAGCTCTTCAAGCCCATCAATGAAGGCCATGTGGGTATGTATGTGTGCGGCCCCACCGTTTACGGGGACGCCCATCTGGGCCATGCGCGCCCGGGTGTTACCTATGACGTCCTGTTCCGCCTTCTGAAGGAACTTGGATACAAGGTGAGGTATGTCCGCAATATCACAGACGTAGGGCACCTGGAGCATGATGCAGATGAAGGGGAGGACAAAATAGCAAAGAAAGCCCGTCTTGAGCAGCTGGAGCCCATGGAGGTGGTGCAGTATTACACGGAGCGCTACCATGAGGCCATGCGCCTTCTTGGCTGCCAATCTCCTTCCATTGAGCCCCGCGCATCAGGCCATATCATTGAGCAGATAGAGACCATCAAGAAAATCCTTGCCGCCGGTTATGCGTATGAGAGCAACGGCAGCATCTACTTCGATGTCCAGAAATATAACCGTGACCACAATTACGGCATCCTTTCCGGCCGAACCCTGGAGGCAACCCTTGAAGGCACCCGCAGCCTTGACGGCCAGGGGGACAAGAGGGCGCCATATGACTTTGCGCTCTGGAAGAAGGCGGAGCCGGAGCATATAATGCGCTGGCCTTCGCCGTGGGGAGACGGCTTCCCCGGATGGCACCTTGAGTGCTCAGTGATGGGGGAGAAATACCTTGGTCATGAGTTTGACATCCACGGCGGCGGAATGGACCTCATGTTCCCGCACCATGAATGCGAGATAGCCCAGAACGTGGCCTCACGCGGCACCCGCGGCGTGCACTACTGGGTGCATAACAACATGATCACCATCAACGGCCAGAAGATGGGAAAGAGCCTTGGCAACTTCATAACGCTGCCTCAGCTCTTTGCAGGGGATCATCCAAAGCTCTCTCAGGCCTACACTCCTATGACCGTGAGGTTCTTCATCCTCCAGGCCCATTACCGCAGCACGCTGGACTTCTCCAACGAGGCCCTGCAGGCCGCGGAGAAGGGGTATAAGAGGCTTATGCAGGCGTGGAAGGCTGTAGCGGAAGGAGACACTGTTTCCGGAGCATTTGCCCGGACAGGGTCGCGAAGCGACGCGGTGGAGACAGTGTCTCCTTCAGCGGACGTCCAGGCCATCATAGACGCCGTGTGGGACGCCCTATGCGACGACATGAACACCCCCATCGCAATAGCGCACCTCTTTGATGCTGTGAAGCTCATAAACGGCGGGAAACTGCCCGCCCCGGACAAAGCCGCCCTGGCGCAGCTCTTTGACCAGGTTGTGGGCGGAGTGCTTGGCCTTCAGGATGAAGACGCCTCCGCTTCCGGCAAGGCCGAAAAAGCCCTGGAAGGTGTTATGGGGCTGGTCCTTGAGGCCCGTAAGAAGGCACGCGAGGAAAAGAACTGGGCCGAAAGCGACCGCATCCGTGACACCCTTGCCTCCTTCGGCATAACCGTAAAGGACACCAAGGACGGCGCCACCTGGACCCTGGAATAAGGTCCTCTGTCATTCTGAGCGAAGCGCAGCGAAGTCGAAGAATCTATGTTAAAATTCATCAGTTGGAACGTTAACGGCCTCAGGGCTGTGGCAGGCAAAGGCTTTGCCGATATTTTCACGGAACTTGATGCAGACTTTTTCTGCCTGCAGGAGACAAAGATGCAGGCGGGGCAGCTGGACCTTGAGTTCCTGGGCTATGAGTCCTACTGGAATTACGCGGATAAAAAAGGATATTCCGGTACGGCAGTCTACACAAAGCACACTCCGCTTAGCGTCCGCTACGGTATGGGCGTGGATGAGCATGACCACGAGGGCCGCCTCATCACCCTTGAATACAAGGACTTTTTCCTTGTATGCGCATACGTTCCAAACTCCCAGGACGGCCTCAAGCGCCTGGATTACAGGATGAGGTGGGAGGATGACCTCAGGGCTTATTTATCGGCCCTTCCAAAACCTGTAGTCTTCTGCGGAGACCTCAATGTGGCGCATCAGGAGATAGACCTTAAAAACCCCGCCACAAATCATTTCAACGCCGGTTTCTCTGACGAGGAACGTGGAAAATTCACTGAACTTCTTGCCGCCGGTTTTGTGGACACCTGGCGCTTCCAGCACCCCTCGGACGTGAAGTACTCCTGGTGGAGCTACCGCATGAACGCGCGTGAACGCAACGCGGGGTGGCGCATAGACTATTTTGTGGTTTCAGAGGCGTTGAAAAGCCGTATTGTCTCTACGGAGATTCACAACGATATCTTTGGCTCAGACCACTGCCCGGTGGAATTATGCATGGACCTATGATCGTTATAGACGGAAAACAGATATCGGCCTCCCTTAAGGAGAGCATCAGGGAGCAGGTTGCGCAGCTGCCCGCCAAGTACGGCCGCGTGCCGCATCTTGTGGTTGTGAGGGTGGGGGAAGACCCTGCAAGCGTGGTATACGTGCGCAACAAGGCCAAGGCCTGCGAGGCCTGCGGCATCCGTAACACTACAATCGTTCTCCCTGAAGAAACCACTGAGGAAGCCCTTCTCCAGAAGGTTCGGGAGCTTAATGCCGATGACACCGTAGACGGCATCCTTGTCCAGCTTCCCCTCCCGGGGCATATCTCAGAGGCTAAAGTCATAGAGACCATAGCCCGGGAAAAGGACGTTGACGGCTTCCATCCCCTCAACGTTGCCGGCCTGTGGCAGAAAACCCCTCACATGGCCCCCTGCACGCCGTCCGGGATAATGAAGCTACTGGAGGCTATCGGCCTTGATCCTAAAGGCAAAAGGGCCGTGGTGATTGGCCGCAGCAATATCGTTGGCCTTCCCGTTGCCAAAATGCTCCTTGACGCCAACGCCACCGTCACCACCTGTCACACCCGCACCGTGGATATGCCCTCCGTCACCCGTGAGGCCGATATCCTTGTGGTAGCCGCCGGCCGTCCCAAGATGGTTTCGGCCGATATGGTGAAAGAAGGCGCCGTTGTCATTGACGTGGGCATGGACCGTGACCCTGAAACCGGGAAACTCTGCGGAGACGTGGACTTTGACGCCGTGGCACCAAAAACTATGGCCATCACGCCTGTACCCGGAGGGGTGGGCCCGATGACCATAGCCTGTCTTATGGAAAACACCCTTAAGTGTTTCCTTTCCCTTAGAGCTTAATGCCCTTTACAACGCGCCCTTCACGGGGCTGGTAAACCTTTCCGCGAAGAGGTTTGTCCTCTCCGGTGAGGTGGGCCTTGCCGCTGCGTTTGACTATACTTCTGGCTGCCGAGGTCTCACCCTTTGTGCGGACCATGGTGATTGTGCGTGCGCCGCCGGCGTTGTCGAAGAAGCTCACGGAGTCTTGGTTGTAGTAGTGCCAGTAGCCGGATTTAACTTCCTGATACACGTACTGCATGCTGTAGAACTTGCCTTCAAAGGTGTCGTTCCCAACTTTTACGGTTATGTCGCAGGGACGGATGGTGACTTTGTCTTCTCCTTCTATCTGGGTGTAAGCAAGGTCTATTCCTTCATCCGGAACAATGTAGAGACCCATTTCCTCCATGATTCCGTCATAATCTATGACGCCAAGGAACAGTTCATCTACCTCTGCGCCGTCAAGGGCGTCATCCTCATAGGTGGTGATGTACTGTGAAACAAAGTACATTCGGCCATCAGAGGGCTCAAAGTCCGTTTCAAGATACTCCATATTCATTTGCTCCCAGCCATCAGGGTCACCGCTTCTGACCTCCCAGCCGTCCAGCCGATACACCTGATTGGCTTCCTCCTGGCTTATCTTGATGTCATAGCTCAAGTGGCCGTCAGACACCGTCCATTCTCCAAGCCAACGGAGATATGCCTCCGAGGGCTCCTCTTCCTCCACGGTGAACTTGGTGTAAGCGTATTCACCGGTGAGTTTCTTGTTTGCATCCAGGCCGATGATAAACGCATACCACGTTCCGTGACGGAACCTTCCAAACTGGATAATCTCCGGAGCGCCCTGGTAAACGTATTCAGAATTGTTCTGAAGCTCATTCTTCATGAAAGCCAGGAGGTCTCCGCCGTACGTGGAGTAGTTGGCCTTGTTGATAACGCTTACAAGGTACAGCTGGTTGCCAGGAACGTTGTTCACGCGGATTTCCTCAGTGTTTACACCTTCCACAACCTTTCGGCCGGCGTATTCAATTCTCCAGGTGGTATTCTCCTTGAGGGTGGGATCCGTCTCAGGATCCGGAGTTGAAGGCTGGTTGTTCTGGTTATTGGGTCTTTGGTTGTCTCTGGGGGTATAAGGATCTACACGGGTTCTACAGCCCGATAGAACTGCGGCCATAACCACAGCCGCCATAAGATATCTGTAAAGTTTCATAGTCTTTCCTCCTATAATCTTTACTGCAAAGATATACAAAAACAGGGCCATTAGCAAGGGAAGCGGTATTCCGTGGAGCTAACCTCTTGATGCACAGTAGTTTATGCAAAAGAGGGTGGCTTTTTTTAGCTACCCTCTTTTGCATAATTATATGATATTCAGCGTTTTACCTCCACGCGCACAAATTAGAACGGAAGGTCATCAGACGGTTCTGCGGCAGGAAGCGGGCCCTGATAGTCCTGAGCGGCGGGCTGCACGGGAGCCGGACCGGCCACGGGAGCTGCAGGAGCAGCAGTAGGAGCCGGGGCGGGACCAGCGGGCGCACCATAACCTGCTCCAGCCGGAGCACCGTATCCAGGACCTGCGTATCCGCTGGCCTGGGGTGCAGGAGATGTTGCATAACCGCCCTGGTATCCGGGCTGCTGCTGGTCTCCTTCAGGGCGCTTGCCAAGAAGCTGTATAGTATCTGCCACTACCTCTGTAGTGTAGCGCTTTGCGCCGGTTTGGTCTGTCCACTGACGGGTGCGGAGCTTGCCTTCAATGTATACCTGGCTGCCTTTATGGACGTATTTTTCTACAACATCGGCATTGCTGCGCCATACAACAATGCTGTGCCACTCCGTATTCTCACGAAGCTCTCCTCCGCGGTCACGATAACGTTCCGTAGTGGCAAGACGGAAAGATGCAACCTTCGCGTTGGTTGCGGGATTCTGGGGATTTGATTCAAGGTAACGTACTTCAGGGTCATTTCCAACGTTACCGATAAGCATTACTTTGTTCAGTGCCATAGCGTTAATAATTTACAGTTTGCAATTTACAAAAAATATGTGAAAGATTATACCAGTTCAAGATGCAAAAACGCGGCTATCTGGTTCCGCGGAGCATCAATGCGCGCCATCAAATACCTGAATGCCTGCATTTTCTTTTCCTTTGTCATTGTATAAACCTCATGGATATCCTCCACAATACCGGATTTCAAGAGGGCCCTGGTCATTTTGACGTAACAGGCATCGGACCGGCCGATAAAGGTCTCATTGATGTCATACTCGCTTCCGGTGTTGGCGTGAGCGGTGATGAGCTCATCCTGGTACGTCTTAAAGTAGCGCAAGGCAGCATCATAGTCAATGACAGAGTAGGTGGATATGATGAAATCCGTGAGCTGCTCGCATTCCAAGCTGCTTGGGAGCGAATCAAACATCCTCCGGAGCATGGGGATGGTGAGGTATCGGCCTTTCGCATGACGGGCCTTAACCATCTTTAGAGCACGCCTGAGGGGCATAGAGGCCTTCCTGAGGACTATCTTCTCTGAAAACGGGTGGTCAGAGACGGCGTATGCAAGGTAGTTCCACCTGTATTCCTCGGCGCTCACTACAAGCCGCCTCTCTACAGGATTGTTGTCAAGATAGGTGAGGTTTGTCCGGATTTTCTTGTCCGTGTATTTTGGCGCCCGGCCGAAAGGTGTGTCAAACATAGGGCCTTTACGGTTATAGGCTTTGTTGTACTCACGTACAAAGACAGAGGTTACGTTGTCAAGGAATGCACCAAGCTGGCCAAACACTTTCTCTATTATTGCATGGTGCAGGTGATCCAGCATCTGGACAAGCTTTACTACTATCACGCCGTACCTTGGTGCAACAGTGCAGAAGATAGTAAAATACAACAAATAGTCTATAACCGTATAAAAGATCACTCCGCGGTCCTTAGGCCTCTGGTAGCAGTGGTAGAATGTGTTGCTTTCTTTTCTCATGGCACAAAGAAAAGCAAAGTTATCCGTTTCACAACTATAGGAAACGTTTATTTTCAAATCCCCACCACAGCTGTCCTAGAGGCCGATTTTTTATGAGTTGTGCAAGGTTTTTTTGCTGAAGATTTTCATTTCGGCACATTTCCCCTCAGCACACCGTCCCCAGAGGCCGATTTAGTGAAACGGATAAGTGAAACGGCTCTTGAAACGGATATCATGCTAAACGCCGCATGGAGCTAACGTTCTGATTGTCAATGAGAAACGCAAAAGAGGGTGGGAAATAATTCGCACCCTCTTTTGCATAAGTTGCTGTGTTTCAATTGGTTAGCTCCACGGGCTACCTTATCAAATCTATTGCCCCGAAGACGCCAAGGGAGGCGAGGAGCATGATGGCGCCGGCAAGGAGGACGCCAAGGAGCACAAACAGAACGCTTTTGCGGAAGTCCATGTCCAGGATGCTGGCGGCAAGGGTGCCGGTCCAGGCGCCGGTGCCGGGGAGGGGAATGCCAACAAACAGCAGCAGGGCCACATACAGCCCGGCGCCGGCTTTAGCTTCCAGTTTGCGGCCGCCCTTCTCTCCTTTTTCAAGGCACCAGCGGCAGAAGCCGCCAATGAGCTTCTTGTCCTTGCCCCAGTCCAGTACACGCCGTGCAAACAGGAAGATGAACGGCACGGGCAGCATGTTTCCAATCACGGAAACAATGATGGAGGGCACTATGGGCAGCCCGAAGCCAACGGCATAAGGAATGGCGCCGCGAAGTTCTATGAGCGGCACCATTGATATAAGGAATACGATCAGATACTTTTTCATGAGTTGGCGGCGATGAGGGCCTTGATCTCTTCTTTGGCGGTGCGCCAGCGGGGGATGTCTATCTTGGTGCCGATTACTTCAACAACCTTTGCGGCAATGATGGAACCTATCTGGCCGCACACAAGGAGCGGCATTCCCAGTGAGTGCGCATACAGGAAACCTGCGGCGTAGGTGTCTCCGGCACCGGTAGCGTCTATGGGATCTGCGGGCCAGGGCTCAATGAAATGGTATTCATCACCGGATTTGACCATGGATCCGGCCTTGCCAACCTTCACAACTGCAATTGAGCAGTGGCGTGCAAGTTCATCTATGGCTTCACGGGGCTCCATTTTGGTGAAGGCCTTGGCCTCAGACTCATTTGCAAACACAATGTCCACGTAGTTTTCTACCAGGTTATGGAAGAAGGCGTCGTTGGATTCCACCACGTTGTAGGAGGCCATGTCTATGGAAATGATGCACCCTGCGGCCTTTGCCAGGCGGGCGGCCTTTGAAATTAGCTCCTGATTCTGGACAAGGTAGCCTTCAATGTGGAAGTAATCATAGCCTTCAAAGAAGGATGCGTCAAGATCTTCCGGGCCTAGCTCCAGCGTGGCGCCCATATAATCGGCAAAAGTGCGCTCTGCGTTGGCGCCGGTGATAAACACCATGCACCTGCCGCTGGACTTTTCCGAGTACAGCATCTGGGCCTTTACCCCGTACTGTTCCATGGTGCTTTTGAAGAGGTTTCCAAGGTCATCGTTGCCGATTTTCCCCAGAAAGCCGGACTCCATCCCGAAGATGGCCGTGCAGGTGATGGTATTTGCCGCGCTGCCGCCGGGAACGTACTTGACGCCGTACTGCCCCAGTTCTTCCCAGATGCGGTCCCCGGTTTCCATGTCTACGTGCTGCATGCTGCCAAGGGGAAGATGGAACTTTTTGAGAAGTGAATCATCCGGAAGCACTGCCAGGATGTCCGTAAGGGCGTTGCCTATGCCTAAAATTGATTTCATAAGGGCTCAGATTACCTACAAAAATAACCATAATTTACGGATTTTCCATTACCTTTGTGATTGCCGATGGATAATAAAGTCAAAAATATCCTCCAGTCTGCCTTCTGGGCCGCCGTAGCCGTGGTCCTGGTGTGGTTTTGCGTTAAGGCCATAGACTGGAAGGAATTTCTGGAGGCCCTCCGTATGTGCAAATGGGGCTATGTTGTGGCGGCCGTATTTACCGGAGGCTTTTTCATTGCCGTCAGGGGCCTCCGCTGGCATATGCTCATTAAGCACGTGGTTCCCTCCATCAGGGCGGTAGATGTTGTAAACGCTTACGGAATAGGCTTCCTCGCAAATATTGCCCTTCCGCGTGCCGGAGAAGTAGTCAAGCTGGGCTATGTGGTAAAGAATGCGGGCACAGGGGAGGATGGCAAAAAACGCCTGTCCTGGGATGCTGCCATCGGCACATATCTGGCCGAAAAAGGCGTGGACGCCGTTGTCTTTGCAGCCCTGGTGGTGGTTTTCTTCCTTGGCTGCTGGGACCGCCTCAAAGATACCCTGCAGTTCAATCAGAGCCGTGCGGTGATCCTGGCGGTAATCGGCATAATCATCCTTGGCATTGCCGTGGTTGTTCTAAGCTACGTTTTAAGGGGAAAAGGCGGCCTTTGGGGCAAAATCTGGGGCTTTGTTTCAGGAATAATCCAGGGGCTCAAAACTATCGGCAAGCTTGAAAAGCCCCTTCTTTTCATCCTCTACACCGTTTCAATCTGGTTCAGCTTCTGGCTCACCAGCGCACTCATAATCTGGGCCCTGAACGATGTAGATCCTTTTACGGTCCTTACAACGGCCGATGCCCTGAACCTCACCGTAACCGGCAGCATCACAACCCTGGTCCCTGTTCCAGGCGGCTTCGGGGCATATCACGGTGCGGTGGCAACGGTGATGCAGGTCCTGTATGACATCCCCATGGGCAGCGGGCTCATCTACGCCACCCTCAACCATGAGTCCCAGGTCCTGGCCCACGCCATCACGGGCCTGTGGTGCTATATCCACCAAACGTTCATCCGCAAATGAAACGCTTTGCGCTAATCGGCCATCCGGTGGCGGGCTCCCTCAGCCCGCGTCTTTTTGAGGCTGCATATGAAGGCCGATACCCCTATGACCTCATAGACGCCCCCTTTGAGGAGGCATGGGAGAAGTTTTTGGCCGAATATGACGGCATCAACGTAACGGCGCCCTACAAGCAGGATGCTTTCAGGGCCGTGGACGTGCTGTCAGATGAAGCCATGGCATGCGGAGCGGTGAATCTGGTGGTAAAGGACGGCATTCTACGTGGCTACAACACGGATGTGGACGGCGTCGTGGGCGCAGTAAGGGAAACCGGTTTGCAGCCTTCGAATACACTCATTGTTGGCGCAGGCGGCGCTGCCATGGCGGCCGTTGTGGCAGCCGGAATCCTTGGCTCAAAAACCATTACAATAGCCAACCGCACATATGAAAAGGCAGCCGCACTTGCAGCTGCCCATTCATGTGAGGCTGTTCCGCTGGAGGATATCGGCCGCCTGAATCCGGATTTTGTGGTTTACACCATCCCCGGAGATGCCTCCTCCTCCTCCATCATTCCCCACTTGATCGGGAATCTCCTACCCGGCGCCGTAATCCTTGAGGCGGAGTACAAGCACCCCGCGCTGGCATCGGCCCCTTGCAGGAAATACATCAGCGGCCTTAGGTGGATCCTTCACCAGGCGGTGGCGGGGTACAGTCTGTTTACAGGAGAGGCCCCCAATCTGGAGGCCCTTTCCCGTGCTATTTATTGAGTGCGTCGGCAGAAGAAATGAACTTCCGGAGGTCTTCGTCGGAGACGTGGTAGTTCTGCATTTCCCCTGAG
>JAFZML010000058.1 GCA_017553255.1 Bacteroidales bacterium
AGTATTTTTCTACGGAGTATGTGCGCCGCGTAGTGTATGGCGGAGATAAACTTGTGCTGCCGGAAAAGGCAATGAAGGAAGTTGAGAGCTGTTACCGTTTCCTCAAAGAATTCCACAAGGATAAGGTTATCTACGGCATCAACACGGGTTTCGGGCCCATGGCCCAGTGGCGCGTGGAGGATGATTACCTGAAGGATCTACAATATAATATAATAAGGAGTCATTCTACCGGCGCCGGCAAGCTCCTTGGAGACGCATCGGTAAGGGCCGCCATGGTTGCACGCATAGGCACCTTCCTTCAGGCCCGCTCCGGAGTGCACCCTGATGTAGTAAGATTACTTGCCGATTTCCTCAATAACGGCATCTATCCCTTCATCCCCCGTCACGGCAGCGTGGGCGCCAGCGGAGACCTTGTCCAGCTTGCCCACATAGCCCTTGCCCTGATTGGCGAAGGCGAGGTCCACTACAAGGGAGAGTGGCGTCCCACCGCGGAGGTCATGGCACAGTGCGGCCTCAAACCTATGGAAATCCACATCAGGGAGGGGTTATCGGCCGTAAATGGCACGTCAGTTATGACTGGCGTATCCCTTGTGAACCAGTTCCAGGCCGATATCCTTCTGGACTGGGCCACCCTTGCAGCGGTTTGGATGAACGAGATTGCGGGTTCCTACGACGACTTTATGGCTGAGGCCCTCAACGAGTGCCGCCGACAGAGGGGGCAGCAGGAGATTGCCGCACGCCTACGTAAACTTGCGGCCGATTCCAGGTGCCTGTCAAAGCGTGAGATTGAGCTTTATAACGGCGGCCATAAGGAGGAAGTCTTTGAGAAGAAGGTCCAGGCATACTATTCCCTGAGGTGCACGCCCCAGATCCTTGGCCCTATATATGATACCTTCCAATCGGCCTCAGAAGTACTTGAGAACGAGATTAATTCTGCCTGCGACAACCCCATTGTGGATCCGGACACCAAGTACGTGTATCACGGCGGCAACTTCCACGGAGACTACATCTCTCTGGAGGAAGACAAGGTGAAGATTGCCCTTGTGCGCCTCACCATGCTCACGGAAAGGCAGCTCAACTACCTCTTCCATGACCGTATCAACGGCATCCTGCCACCGTTCCTCAATATGGGTAAGCTGGGCCTCAATTACGGCATGCAGGCCTGCCAGTTCACTGCAACTTCCACTACGGCAGAGTGCCAGACCCTTGCCATGCCAAATTACGTACACAGCATCCCCAACAACAACGACAACCAGGACATAGTCTCCATGGGCACAAATTCCGCCCTCCTTTGCCGTCAGGTTGTGGAGAATTCATTCCAGGTAATGGCCATTCACTACATTGCCCTGGCCCAGGCAACTGATATCCTTGGAATAAAGGATAAGCTTTGCTCTGCATCACGCCGTGCATATGATGCCGTGAGGGCCATCCAGCCTGTGATTCTGGAAGACACGCCTTTCTATAAGGAGATATCGGCCGTAATCACATGGCTCAAGCGGAACCCGCTTGACCTCGCATAAAAAGAAGTGCCGCACCAAAAAGTGCGGCACTTTGTTTTGCCCTTATTCTACGGGCACAACAACCATACTTTCAATGTCCTCCACCCACTGACGGAACTGTTTGTCTATCTGGACCAGGTCCTGAACCGTTGTGCAGGCGTGTACCACGGTTGCGTGGTCCTTGCCTCCCAGCTCTGCACCTATTGTTGAAAGGGAGCAGTTGGGAATGAGATTGCGGCATTCATACATTGCAATCTGGCGGGCCTGGACAATCTGGCGCTTGCGCGTTGGAGCCAGAAGCTGGTCACGGGTGATGTTGAAGTACTCGCACACGGTCTTGAGGATGAGATCCGGGGTGACATCTGTGTGCTCCTCCCCTACGATATTACTTGTAACCGTACGTGCAAGGTCCAGGGAAATGTCACTGTGACCAAGCGTTGCGTATGCCACAAGGGATGTAAGGGTGCCTTCCAGTTCACGGAAGTTTGTCTTGATGCGGGAGGCGAGGTATGCAAGTACCTCTTCCTCAAGGGCCACGCCCTCACGCTCTGAGCGTGACTTAAGCATCTGGACTCGGGTGGCGTAATCCGGCCTTGAAAGTTCAACTGACAATCCCCACTTGAAACGTGACAGGAGGCGCTCCTCAAAGTTCTGGAGGTCTGCGGGTGCGCGGTCACTTGTGAAGATGAGCTGCTTCCCGCTGCCGTGCAGATGGTTGAAGATATTGAAGAAGCTGTTCTGGGCTCCCGGGGTTGCGAGATCCTGGATATCGTCCACGATGAGGACGTCTATCCTCTGGTAGAAGGCGATGAAATCCACAATACGGTTGCCTTTGACGGCATCCATGTACTGGGTTTTGAACTCATTGCCAGTCACGTAAAGCACAACCTGATCCGGGAAGTTCTTCTTTATATCTATGCCGATGGCCTGGGCGATGTGAGTCTTTCCAAGACCGGGACCTCCGAAGAGGAACAGCGGATTGAAAGGAGTTTTGCCGGGGGCCTGGGCTATGCTTTCTCCCGCGCTTACGCCCATCTTGTTGCAGTCTCCTTCCACAAGGTTGCCGAAGCAATATGCTGGATTGAGACGTGAGTTGATGGTGACGCGCTTGATGCCGGGGAATACGAAGGGGCCGGGATTGCCTGCGGGCTGGTAAGTGGGAACGGAAATGGGATTGTTCCCGGGTACGGAACCTGCTTCCTGAGGAAGGACCATTCCCTGCCGGTTCTGGACGGGACGCACCAGATAGTACAGCTGGGCGTCTGCGCCGATTGCGCGGCGGATGGTAAGGCGGATAAGATCCTTGTACGCACCTTCTATATATTCGCGGAAGAAATCTGAGGGCACCTCCACGGTAAGACGGGCCCCGTCCAGTGAAACCGGACGGATGGGCTTGAACCATGTGGAAACCTGCTGCGGATCAATGTTATTTGCAATGATCTGCAGACAGTTATTCCATACGGCGATATGTCTTTCCTGGTCTGTCATCCGTGGATTAGTGTCAATTGGAATGCAAAGATGGTTGAAAATTTTCTGATAAAAAACGCAAATTGCTATTGTTTTTTAAAAATTTTATGTTTAGATTATTGCTGCGAGAGCCTAAAACAACAAATTTTCCGCATCATTGATTATCAATGAGTTACAAGTGTACAAATGCCCTATTTCCGCATATCGGAAAACATCTAATTTTGAATTTTTATAAGATACAACAGAAGTTTTTTACCGCCTCCAGAAGCACTTCTGCTGCGGAAACGTTTCCACTTTTTTACTTTACCGGAGATGTTGCGCCGTCTTCTACTTTCACTATGTAAGAATCTGGAAATTTTTTCTGAAGTGCAGGATAATTTTTCTTAACATCCTGAAGTTTTGCCGAAACTCCCACTACATACTTAACTAATTTCCCAGCAGGAAGTTTCATGGGCTTGTACCCAGCAAAGAAAGGATCACTATCCTCCATGTCCTTGGAAGACACCAGCACCTGTACGCCGTAAAGGACTTTAGGTTCAGGAGATTTCTCCTCTACGCCTTCGGCTCCGGTCGAAATGACAGGATTAGAAGCTTCGGTCGAAATGACAGGCTCTACGGCAGCCGTTACGTCATTGCCGACCGTTACGTCATTGCCGACCTGATCGGCAATCTCTTCCCTGTCATAACGGGCCTTGTAGATGCGGAAAGCCTTGTAGATATTCTGGGCAATCTGGTCCCTGCCAACCTCTGACCGGAGTACGGCAAGGTCCTGGGGATTTGTCATGAAGCCAACCTCGCTGAGGACGGCCGGCAGTGCCGTACGCCAGAGCACCCAGAAAGGGTCCTGGGACACTCCCCTGTTGGTTTTGATGGGGCCTCCCTCCATGGCCTGCGCAACATCTGCGGCAAATTCCAGGCTCTGGCCAAGGTGGGCGTTCTGCATGAGGGAGAAGATGATGGATGATGAAGGGTCATCTGGATCAAACCCCTGATACGTTGCAGCGTAGTTTTTCTCCAGCTTAATTACGGAGTTTTCCCTCTTTACAAGGTCAAGGTTCTTGGAATACAGGTCGTTGCCCTTTTTCTTTGACTGTCCAAGGCAGTGTATGGAATAGCCGTTTGCAGCGGTTGATCCGTCTACGGCGTTCACATGCACGGAAATGAAAAGATCGGCCCCGGCCTTATTGGCAAAAACCGCACGGTTTTCCAGTTCTACAAAATGGTCGTCTGACCTTGTCATCTTGACGCTGACGTCCGGATAAGAGGCCGATATCTTCTGAGCCAGGCGTTTAGCAATGTCCAGGGCAATGTTTTTCTCATAGGTTTTCTGGTCACGGCTCACGCAGCCGGCATCCTTGCCACCGTGGCCCGGATCTATCACAACCGTCCTCAGGCGCATGGATGTGTCCTGAGCAGGTACGGGAATTGCAAGTAAGACGGCGGAAATTACGGCTATGATATGGCTTAAACGCAACTTCATCTTGGAGGCGGTTTGGTAAATTCTGGAAATAATAGTAATTTTGTAAGTTTTATATAACGCACAAATATAGCAAAAATTCTGCCTGAATGAAAGGGAATTTGCGGAAATATATCCTTGCCCTGGCACTGTGTGCGGCCTTTATGGCCCCCGGCGCCAAGGCCAGAGTGTTCCGCCAGGCCCCGGACTCAACAGTGAGGGCTTCCCTTGACAGCCTTGTATCGGCCTCCAGGGATTCTCTGGAATTCAGCCGTGACAGCCTGTTCCGCGCAAAGAGAGACTCCGTAGCAAGGGCCGATTCCATCTCCAGGTCACGCTCAGACTCCCTTGCCCTCCTAAGCAAGAGCTCCCTGGAGGTTCCTGCATTCTCAACCGCCAAGGACTCCATAATCACGGATTTCACCGGAGGCAAGCGCATGATCTACTATTACGGCGGGGCAACCGTGAAGTACCAGAACATGACGCTCACCGCAGACTATATTGAGTATGACATGGATGCAAATACCGTATTTGCACGCGGTCAGAAAGATACTCCCACCGGTGAATGGAAGGGCCTCCCTGAAATGACGGAAGGTGCCCAGACATACAAGATGGACCAGCTCAACTATAACTTCAACACCCGCAAGGCCCGCATCCAGAACATGGTGACAAAAGAGGCCGAAGGTATTCTTCAGGGCAAGAAGATCAAGATGATGCCGGACAAATCCATCAACATGCGTAACGGCGTGTACACCGTCTGCGACCTTGAACATCCGCACTATTACCTAAACCTCACCATGGCAAAGGTAATCACCAAGCCGTCACAGAAAACCGTTTTCGGCCCCGCATGGCCCGTGATTGCCGATGTCCCCGCCTTCCCCATCATCCTGCCGTTCGGCTTCGTTCCCAAAAAGCCATCACGCGCCACCGGTATGCTCATGCCCACATTCGGAGAGGAGCAGGCCCGTGGCTTCTACATCAGGGACGCAGGTATGTACTTTGTGTTCGGGGACTATTTTGACCTGTCTGTAACCGGAGACTACTACACGCTTGGTTCCTGGGCCATAGACATTAACTCCAGGTACAAGGTAAACTACAAGTTCAACGGCCAGATTGCCCTTACCTACTCCAATGACCAGGCCGGTGAAAAGGGCAGTGCAGACTTCGTCCAGTCCCGTAACTTCGGCCTTCGGTGGTCACACACGCAGGATTCCAAGGCCCATCCCGGGACCACGTTCAGCGCATCCGTCAACTTTTCCAGCCCGTCAAACAGCCGCTACAATGCCCGCAGCGTGACGGACGCCCAGCAAAACCAGATCAGTTCATCCATCTCCTATTCCCATAACTGGAACGGAAAATTCAACCTGAGCGTCAACGCCCTCCATAACCAGAACTCCAGGGACTCCAGCTACTCGTTCACGCTCCCCAACATTACCTTCAACGTAACGCGTTTCTACCCTTTCAAGCGTAAGACCAGGGTTGGAAAGGAGAAAATCTATGAGAAGATTTCCTTCGGTTACTCAACGTCCTTCCAGAACCGCATCAATTTCAAGATGAGGGAACTCCAGGACTTCGTGATGGACGAAACCGGCAATCACGTAACAATAATTGACGAGTACAACAACAAGACATACCGTGAGAAGGCGTTTGGTGATTCCCTTGCCGTAAAGGCTCTGGGGAAACTCACAAACGGCATGACCCATAACTTCCAGATAGGACTTCCAAACTTTACGCTCCTCAAGTACATAAATGTCACGCCCAGTATAACCTACGGCATGAACTGGATGTTCTCCAAGGGAGACCAGCACCTGGAGAATGAGCTAGACGCAGACGGGAATCCCATCATGGTCACGGACAAGGATGGCCGGGAGGTAATAGCCCAGAAGGTGGTAAGTGATCCCGGAACCGCATTCAACGGATTCGGGGCCACACATACGTATTCCGGAAGCATGTCCATGAGCACCCGTATTTACGGTATGTTCAACTTTGGGAAGCATCGGCGTGTACAGGCCATACGTCATGTGATAACGCCGTCAATGTCCCTTAGTTTCTCTCCGGAAAAGGGTACGGCATTCAACGGCTGGCGCACTCTTGACCCGTATTATGACAAGAGAGGCTCCTTCCATGACGTAACCTGGTACAACATATACAGTATCAGCGGGAACCACAACAATGCCTCCCCTCCCGGAAGGGGCAAGAGCGCCACTATGTCCCTGTCATTCGGCAATAACCTTGAAGCCAAGGTGAGGGATATCAGGGATACCACCGGTACGGGTTCCAAGAAGGTCAAGCTTCTGGACCAGCTCAACATCAACACCAGCTATAATTTCCTGGCCGATTCCCTGAGGATGAATAACGTAGGTGTATCGGCCTCTACAAGGCTTTTCAACAAGGTGAGCCTTAGCGGTAACCTTAACTTCGACCCTTACGCTATCAACGAGCAAGGCAAGAAGATTAACAAGCTCAACATTATAGCAACTGGCGTTCCCCTGAGGCTTACCAATGCATCTCTGTCGGCCTCCTTCTCCCTTAACGGAAAGGGCGCAACTGATGGAGACGACGGAACGCGTTCCGGAGGCAGCGGCAGCGGCGGTGGCGGTGGTGGCGGCGCCACAACGTCTTATGAGCGCATATACTATCACCCCATCACCGGAGAATACATCCCCGGCGGATACGTATATTATATGAACAGCAACGCGCCCTGGAGCGTGAACTTCAGCTACAGCTTCAACTACTCAAAGAGCTATACATATCAGAGTACCACCAAGGAGCTCATTGAGAACAAGAGGTTTACCCAAACCCTTAATGTGAGCGGAAACATCAAGCTCACCCCCCGCCTCAGTATCCAGGCCACTTCCGGCTTCGATATAATGGCCATGAAGTTCACAACCACCCAGCTCAGCGCTTCCTATGACCTCCACTGCTTCAACATCGCCCTCTCCTGGGTGCCTATGGGCCAGTGGAAGAGTTACAGTTTCCGTATTGCCGCCAATGCATCGGCCCTGGCCGATCTCCTGAGATTCAAAAAATCCGACTCTTACATGGATAACATGTTGAAGTAATCGTTTTTTTTGTTATCTTTGCACTGGCTTTCCGTTCGGAAGGCCATCCTTACTTGAAATACATTCTACATTTTTATGCCCCATAAACTAGCAGAATTAAACGCTATGAGCGAATCAGAGCTCAGGGCGCTTGGTGAAAAACTTAATATCAAAGGTGCCGCAAAGATGGACCTCCCTACCCTGGGATTCGCCATTCTGGACACCGAGGCCGTGATTGAGGCCCAAAAACCCATTGAGCCCAAGCCCGCTGCAAAAAAGCGCGGAAGGCCCAAGAAAGAAGCTCCAAAGGCCGAAGCAAAACCGGAGTCCAAGACAGAACCTAAACCGGAAGCAAAACCGGAGGTCAAACCAGAGGTAAAGCCTGCCGCTGCAGAGACTGCTCCCGCTCCCAAAAAGCGCGGCCGTAAGCCTAAAGCTGCCGCCCCTGAAGCAGAGACAGCACCTGTAGCCGCTCCCGCAGCAGAGGCTCCCAAAACCTTCATCCAGAACCTTTTTGAAGACCTCAAGGAGGATGAAGCCAATCAGGATGCGCAGCCAGCCCAGAAGGAACCTTCTCAGAAGGGCAAGAAGGGAAAGCGCCAGGATAAGCCTGCCGTAGATAAACAGCCGGACCAGCAACAGCAGCCCCGTCAGGAAAAGAAACAGCCTGAACAGCCAAAACAGCCGGAAAAACCCAAGAGAATTGAGTTTGAAGGCTCCGTAGAGGCTACCGGCGTGCTGGAAATCATGCCGGACGGTTACGGTTTCCTGCGTTCTTCTGATTACAATTATCTAAACAGCCCTGACGACATTTACGTGTCCCAGCAGCAGATCAAGCAGAACGCCCTCAAGAACGGAGACACCGTCACCGGCGAAATCCGTCCTCCACGTGAGGGAGACAAGTATTTCCCTCTTGTACGCATCAAGTTCATAAACGGCCGTACCCCGGAATTTGTCCGCGACAGGGTGCCATTCGACTTCCTTACTCCCCTGTTCCCCACTGAGAAATTCAATCTCCTTGGCCACGGTCATGAGAAAGACCAGAGCATAAGGGTTGTGGATATGTTCACTCCTATCGGCAAGGGCCAGCGCGGCCTCATTGTGGCTCAGCCCAAAACCGGTAAGACCATGCTCCTCAAGGCCATTGCAAACGCCATTGCCGATAACCACCCAGAGGTATATGAGATTGTGCTCCTCATTGATGAGCGCCCTGAGGAAGTTACGGACATGCAGCGAAGCGTCAAGGCCGAGGTTGTTGCCTCCACCTTCGATGAACCCGCAGAACGCCACGTCAAGGTTGCCAATATGGTGCTGGATAAGGCCCGCAGGCTTGTTGAATGCGGCCACGACGTAGTTATCCTCCTGGATTCCATCACCCGTCTTGCACGCGCATACAACACCGTTCAGCCGGCTTCCGGCAAGGTTCTCACCGGCGGTGTGGATGCAAACGCCCTCCAGAAGCCCAAGCGCTTCTTCGGTGCTGCCCGTAATATCGAAGGCGGTGGTTCCCTTACCATCCTTGCAACCGCTCTTACGGAAACCGGTTCCAAGATGGACGACGTTATCTTTGAGGAATTCAAGGGCACCGGCAACATGGAGCTCCAGCTTGACCGCAACCTCTCCAACAAGAGAATCTTCCCTGCCGTCAATCTGGTCCTTTCCTCTACACGTAGGGATGACCTCCTCTATGATGCATATACCAACAACCGCATCTGGATCCTCAGAAAGCTTCTCTCCGACATGAACCCCGTAGAGGCCATGACCTGGATGCAGCAGCATATGGACGAGTTCAAGACCAACAAGGACCTCATAGACAACATGTCCAAGTTCTCAAGGTACGATTAAACCCTTGTCATTCTGAACGAAGTGAAGAATCTCTATTCAGACACTATCGTTGCTCCGGCCACCATACCAGGTACCGGAGCAATTTCCATTATACGCGTAAGCGGTCCGGATGCCTTCCGCGCAGCTGATGCAGTGGTTTCATTAAAATCCGGAAGTATCTCTGAGAAAGACGGTTACACCATCCATTACGGCGAGGTTGTCATCCCGAGCGAAGCCGAGGGATCTCCTGAACTCCTTGATGAGGTCCTTGTCTCCGTCTTCCGCGCCCCGCACAGTTACACTGGAGAGGATTCCGTAGAGATCTCTACTCATGCATCGGCATACATAGTCTCTGAACTTATAAGGCTCCTTACGGAGGCCGGCTGCAGGATGGCCGAACCCGGGGAATTCACTAAACGCGCTTTCCTTAACGGGAAGATGGACCTTGCTCAGGCAGAGGCAGTTGCCGATGTTATCTCATCCACTACTCAAGCTTCCCATCGCGTTGCAATGAATCAGCTCAGGGGCGGTTTTTCAAAGGAACTGGAGGGTCTCAGGACCCAGCTTCTTGAGATGGCTTCCCTGCTGGAGCTGGAACTTGACTTCAGTGAGGAAGACGTGGAGTTTGCCGACAGGGAAAAGCTTATCGGCCTCGTAAAAAATACCCTCTCCCACGTTGAAAAACTTGCCGCTTCCTTCCGCCAGGGCAACATGCTTAAAAACGGAATCCCGGTTGCAATAGTTGGCGCCGTGAACGCCGGAAAGAGTTCCCTCCTTAACGCTCTTCTTGGCGACGAAAGGGCAATTGTCTCCTCCGTCGAAGGCACCACCCGGGACACAATCGAGGAAATTCTCCAGATTGACGGGCTCTCCTTCCGGTTCATCGATACTGCCGGAATCAGGGAGTCCGAGGACACCGTAGAGAAGATAGGAATCGAGAGAACATATCGCAAAATTTCCTCTGCCGAGGTGGTTCTTGGGGTGCTGGATTCCAGCAAAAACCGCGCAAATTTTGAGGCCGATTTAAGGCTTCTTCTGGACAAGATCTCCGGCTCTCCCGCGTCAATATTTCTCCTTCTTAACAAAGCCGACAAATTATCGCAACACGATATTAACAATTTTGTTATATTGGCTAACAATATTGTTACATCACTTAATATTAAGGCAGATATACTTTCGCTATCGGCAAAGACTGGTTTAGGCCTTGAAGGCCTGAAATCGGCCCTTTTTGCCTCCCAGAAAGACCTTTTGACGGCAGAGTCCGGCACCCTTGTCACCAACCTCCGGCACTATGAGGCGCTCACTCAATCGGCTTCCTCCATGAAGCGCACGGCCACCGCTCTCCGCTCCGGCATTCCCACGGATTTAGTGGCGGAGGATCTTCGCGCCGCCATCGCCTCCGTGAACCTCATTCTGGGCAAGGACCTTGGCCTCTCCCCGGAGCAAGTCCTCCACAACATCTTCGCCCACCACTGCATCGGGAAATAAATACACCGAACCACCCTCTACGCGCCCCGTACAAAACCTCCTAACTCTCACATAATCAACGATAAAATGTTGAAAACTTTTCCGGATTAGTTTGGGCTAATTCGGGATTTTTTTGCTATATTTGAACCACATTTGAACCACGCGTGGTTCAAGACTATGGAGGGCACCGGCCGAATACCATCCCTTTACATAGGTTTACGTAGATTTACAAACTTGTACCCAATTAGAAGGGTCAAACGGCACGATGAAGGTTCTCCGCCCCATCTCCGCCAAAATGTTGTAAAAAGTATGCACATTGTGACAAAGACCTGCTCTTGCTGCGGCAACACGTTTACCACGGACATCCCGAGGCAGACGTACTGCAGTGTCGCCTGTCGCAATACGCAGAACACCCGTATCAAGCGCCAGCGCAAAGAAGC
>JAFZML010000059.1 GCA_017553255.1 Bacteroidales bacterium
ACGGCAAAAACTTTGTGAAGACAATGATGGAGCTCACCTCCACCAGGCCTTCCCTCAAGGTTGTCTTTGACCAGGTTGGCACCCCCACCTACGCCGGTGACCTTGCCAAGGCCATCCTTACTGTCATGCCGAGCGGAGCGAGAGCATCTCATATGGGTGTGTACCATTTCTCCAACGAAGGCGTATGCTCCTGGTATGACTTTGCAATGCTTATTGCAGAGTATTCTGGCAATACTGCATGTGACATCCAGCCTTGCCACTCCAATGAATTCCCGTCAAAGGTGGTAAGGCCTGCATACTCCGTGCTTGACAAAACCAAAATCAAGGATACATTCGGCCTCAAAATCCCTTATTGGACAGATTCCCTAAGGCGTTGTATCACGAATATCCTGGGAAAATAATCACAAAAAACAGTTTTTTTCTTTGGGATTTTCCCCTTGAAACGTAAAAATTTTTCAATTTATCCCGTGAAACAACACTTTTTTTCACGGGATGCTTGTATTATGCCCAATTGAAGGATAGTTTTGCTTCCGGACTTTTGTTTTGTGATATGCCAAAAACCACACATACAGGCCGGATGTCTTTCCTAACTACCGTCATGAGAAATCTATTTGCTTGCCGCATGTCTGCGGTTCTATTTACTGCGCTCTTGCAGTGTCCGGCCTTTTTTTCCTGTACACGCACTCCTGTCCCGTCAAAGAGAGCGGAGGCGGGAGATTATATAGACGTATTCTTCTTTGACACGCTGTCTCCGCAGTATCTGGACTCTTATCAGAGGTTAAAGGCCGATGATATGGTGTACGCACTCTCATCCGTGGGCCCAAAGCGCGTGGTGGCACTTTCCGTGGGCACAACGGACGCAATGACATGGGCCGGAGTCCGCACTTACTCAGACCTCTGTAAATACAGTTTTTCCTTTAAGGATGACTCTCCGGAAAAGCCTCTGATGGCGGGAGAGAAGGTTTTGGAGGACGGAGTGTCACGCGTGGCGGACCTTGATATGAAAACCTCCCTTGCAAAGGTGGTACTTGGCTCCGTGGCCTGTGATTTCACCGGTACTCCGTATCCCGGTTACGGCTTTTTTAACAAACTCATCTATTTGCAGTACGCGGGCGTGGAGGCAAGGCCATTCGGCCCCTCTTCAGAAATTCCAATTTCCGTAATTAACCAGGGCCTGCTTGACAGCGCCGCTGTTATGAGTTTTCCCCGGCCGCATATGCTGCTACAGCCCGGCTTGGGGAATGTGTGGAGGCAAAGGGTAGAGGATAGAAGAGAGTTCTGGTGCTATGGCAATGACGTTGATACATCGGCCCTGGGAAGGCCTGTGACAAGGCTTGTGCTGGACGGTTTTGTGGGGGAGCACCACTGCTATTATCCAATAGACCTTCCAAGGCTCAGGGCTGGGGAAACCCTCAGGCTGGACGTTACGCTGCGCCGGATGGGAACGCCGGATCCGGATATCCCTGCAAGGGGAGAAATGATTTCACTTGACACTGAGACTGTGCCCTGGGATCTCCGGGACATAAGAGAGGAGATATTCTGATGGGAAGAGGGGTTAGATGGTTAATAATTTTGCTTGTGGCCGCATGTTCGCGTGTGGAGGAGCCAGGGTGTGAGGTTTCAATAACCCTCCTTGCACCGGGCGGCCCCCACACGCGTTCAGGCGACCCTGATGAGACCCTTGTCACAGACTACAATCTCTATGTTTTCAACCAGTTTGGGTTCCTGGAGAAGAAAGAGTACATACCGCGCCGGGAATATGCAGGAGCGGAACCATCATGCACGGTGCGTCTGGTGAAGGACGCCCCGTATATAGTCCTGGCGGCGGCAAACCTTGGTTATGAGCTTGACTTCGGGAGCCTGGAGGAAGCCATGGCATACCGTTACCACATGGCTTATCCTGATGAATTTTCCCAGGGGATACCCATGGCCGCATGCATGGAGGCCGCCGTTGCCGGGAATGACGCTAGAATTGATGTCCCCCTTGAGAGGCTCATGTCAAGGATAGACCTTATGGTAGACCGCAGGGCCCTTGATGAGGATGTATCCATACGCATAACCTCCGTGCAGGTTTGTAACGCCCCTTCATCGGCCCTTCTCTTTAATGAGAGCCGTGTGGCATCCTGGGTCCATCTTTTCACGGAAGGCTACGCTAAAACCGGCCAGGCCATATATAATCTCAACCATGATACCCTGGAAGGGATTAGCGGGGCAGTGCCGCTATACCTTCTTGAAAGCGCTGCGGGCGGCCTGGCACAACCTTATATTGAGGTTAAGGCAGATTACCATTCCTCAAGCTGCCACACAAAGCCCGGGGAGTCCCTCATTTTCCGTTTCTACATCACGGAGGAGGGGGAGGTTCCCCGCAACTGCAGATACCCTATAATATTAAAGCCGTCAGCCTCCGGGCTTGAATGCCCTGACGGCTGGCGGCTTGATAAGAGCGCGCTGGAGTACTAACCTCCGAAGTTATCGAAGAGGA